>PEUU01000026.1 GCA_002781185.1 Candidatus Jorgensenbacteria bacterium CG03_land_8_20_14_0_80_38_39
TGTTCTTGCCCGCCCCGCAAAGCGGGGCGGGCAACTAAAAGTCAGCGTCGGGATTTTCTTGGAAAAAAGTTCGGATTTTGACTAAAACACACCGCCAAGTTATACACGACGAGTTTTTTGCCTCGCCCCGCCAAAGGCGGGGCTCGGCGTCTACCAAAATTTTGAAGGGATTTGCTTTTTGCCAAAAAGGTGTATAATAAAATTGAATCCAATTCTATTTCACGAATTTTTATTACAACTAATATCGTTGTAATCCCAAAGGAGCAACTTCTGTCAGTTTCGTGAAAACGGAATTGGATTCACAGGGTTGCTCCTTTGGTTTTTGAGAAAATATATGAACACACAAAATAATCAAACCAAAAAGTTTTTTCTCTATGCGAGAAAGTCAACGGATACAGAGGAAAGACAGGTGCGGAGTATTGATGACCAAATAGCGGAATTAGAAGAACTTGCGAAAAAGGAAAACATAGAAATTGTTAAAACCTTCATTGAAAAACAAACCGCCAAAGAGCCGGGCAGACCAATTTTCAATGAAATGCTTTCTCGCATAGAGAAAAACGAAGCCGAAGGAATTTTAGCGTGGCACCCCGACCGCCTCGCCCGAAATTCTGTTGACGGCGGAAAAATAATTTGGCTTGTAGATACTGGAAAAATCAGTGAGCTAAAATTCCCGTGTTTTTGGTTTGAAAACACGCCGCAGGGAAAATTTATGTTGCAGATTGCTTTCGGTCAATCAAAATACTATGTTGATAATTTGAGTGAAAATATAAAGCGGGGAATAAGGCAGAAATTGAAAAATGGTTTATGGCCGAGCCAAGCGCCTCTTGGTTATCTCAATGATAAAAACGCAAAATTAATTATCGTTGATAAAAACAAAGCCCAACTCATTAAAAAATCTTTTGAGTTGTATTCCACCGGTAAATTTTCCCTGCGGCGTTTATGCGAAACAATCAATAATTTGAAATTAATTGGCAGAAAAAATAAAATGTTAAGTGTTTCAAATTATCAATATTTTCTCAAAAACCCTTTTTACTGCGGACTAATTAGATACAACGGAGAATTATACGAAGGAAAGCACAAACCAATTATCGCAAAGAAACTTTTTGATAAAGTTCAAGAAGTAATGAATAGTAAGGGCAAGCCAAACAAGAAAAAGTTGAAGTATTTTGTTTTTCGCGGATTTATTCGCTGCGGTGAATGTGGTTGCTTGATTACCGCCGAAACTCAAAAAGGACACAATTACTACCACTGCACCAAACGAAAAATAAAATGCTTTCAAAAATATGTTCGCGAGGAGGAATTGGCAAAACAAATAAACGGATATATTCAAAAAGTTTCTTTGCCTGACGATTGGGCGAAAAACATAATTTCGGAAATTGACAAAGAAAAATCTGAAACCAGCCAATCGTCAAGCTTTTTTGCTCAAAACATAAAAGAGAAAATGAAAATAATCGATGAAAAATTAGAAAGGTTAATGTCTGGCTATCTTGAAAATGCTATTCTGCTGGAAGAATACCAGCAGAATAAAAATAAACTTGTTGGAGAAAAACAAGTTTTGAAAGACAAGTTAAATGGTTTTGAGCAAAAAAGGAATAATTGGTTCGAACCGGCGATTTCATTCGTAAAATCCGCGAAATGTGCGGGAATTTTGGCAAAAAGCAATAATTTTGAAGAAAAGCGAGATTTCTTCAAAAAATTAGGTTCGAACTTCAAAATACTAAATCAAAAAATTGTTTTTGATTTAGAAAATCCCTTCAAAATTTTGGTAGACGCCGAGCCCCGCCTTTGGCGGGGCGAGGCAAAAAACTCGTCGTGTATAACTTGGCGGAGGCGAGAGGATTCGAACCTCTGAAGGGTTTTAAAGCCCTTAACACGTTAGCACCGTGCCGCACTAGACCACTATGCGACGCCTCCGAAATCCTTGTAATTATTCAATATTTCTGCTAATTTTACAAGATATGTTAGAAATTCGAAATTCGAAATTCAAAATTCAAAATTTATTACCTCGGCCGTCCAGCTCAGCTGGACAAGAGTCGCGCTTAGCGCGACCGCCGATTGTAGTAGTAATGGGTCACGTTGACCACGGGAAAACCACTTTGCTTTCTTATATTCGGAAAACAAAAATGCCCAAAGAACCCGGTGAAATTACCCAGACCATCGGCGCTTACGAGATCACTCATACGCAGATTAACACAGACAAGACGCAGATTAACGCAGATAATATCAGCGTAAATCAGCGTAGCAATCAGCGTGAATCAGCGATCGATGTCAGCGTGAATCAGCGTAGTAATCAGCCTGAATCAGCGCCTTCCGAAGGAAGGAAAATCACATTTATTGACACGCCGGGGCATGAAGCCTTTTCTCAAATGAGAAGCCGGGGAGCAAAAATAGCTGACTTGGCAATTTTAGTCGTGGCGGCTGACGATGGCGTTAAACCTCAAACCAAAGAAGCCCTGGGACACATCAAAGCCGAAGAGCTTCCTTTTATAGTGGCTATAAATAAAATTGATAAACCCCAAGCTGATGTTGAAAAAACAAAAAACGAACTTCTCCAAAATAGCGTTTTTTTGGAAGGGTTGGGCGGTAACATTTCTTATCAGCTCATCTCGGCAAAAACCGGCCAAGGCATTGATGAGCTTTTAGATTTAATTCTTTTAGCCGCTGAATTGGAAGATTTAAAATATGAACCCGAAGGCGAAACCCAAGGTTTTATAATTTCGGTTAAATCCGACCCCCGACGAGGATTAACCGTCGGCGTTATTGTTAAAAATGGCGCTTTAAAAATTGGTCAAGAGATTGCTACTTCTACGGCTAAAGGGAAAATTAAGATTTTGGAAAACTTTTTGGGCGAAAGGGTAATTAAATTAGAACCAAGCAGCCCGGCTTTAATTTTCGGCTTTGAAACCCCGCCGCTAGCGGGGGCAAACTTTGTCGCCGGCAATCCTCCTAAAATAGAAATTTTAGAAATGAAAGAGCCGGAAAAGGAAAAACCGACATCTTTCCCTGCTGAAGCTAAAAATGTCCTTCTGGTTTTGCTTAAAGCTGACGAAACCGGCTCTCTAGAAGCTTTGGAAAAAATTCTTTTTTATCTTAATCAGCAGATACCCGAAATCATAATAAAAATTATTGACCGTTCAATCGGAAATATTTTTGAAAATGATATTAAACTGGCAAGCGGCGCTAAAGCTATGATTATTGGTTTCCGCGTTAGTCCGAACCAACCAATAAAAAATTTGGCTCAAATTTTAAATGTCAAAATTATCAGCTCGGAAATTATTTACAACCTGGAAAAGGAAATAAAAGAGTTGCTGAAAAAAATGTCAACTTCAACTAAACGAATCGTAGAAATTTTGGCGACTTTCGGCAAACGCAAAGGCAAACAGCAAATTATCGGCGGCAGAATTCTGGAAGGACCAGTAAAAAATAAAGAAAGTTTTGAAATTTGGTTTAACGAAGAACGCCTGGGCCAAGGCAAGATTCTTAATCTCCAATCCCAGCGGAAAGATATTGGGGAGGCAAAAAAAGACCAAGAAATCGGCTTATTAGTTGAAAGCGATGCGGCTATTACTATCGGCCATCATTTGATATTATTAGATTAAACGCTTCAAATTTTTATGAGGCCTTACCGTAATTTAAAACTGGCAAGTCTGATTCAGCGGGAATTGAACAACATTCTTCTTAGAGATTATGAAACAGAACCGGGAGTTTTCATTACTATTACCGGGGTTGAAATTGATGAAAAATTATTGCGGGCTAAAATAAAACTGGGTGTTATTCCTTTTGAAAAAGAACCAGAAGTTTTTTTAAAAATCCAGAAAAGCAGCCGCAGCCTGCGATACAAGCTCCTTAAAAAAATTAATATCAAACCAATGCCGAAGTTAGTTTTTTTTCTTCAAGAAGGGTCGGGGCAAAAAAATACGGTCATGTAGGGGTCACGCAGCTAAATGACAAGACAGAGGTCTATCCCGATATTGTCAAAATTTTTTAACTTTGTCACAATATCGAGGATTCTCGATTTTTCTAAAGTTTTCTAAAGTTTGAAAATAGATGACCAGGTGCCCGAGTGGTTAGGGAAAGGTCTGCAAAACCTTTTTACGGGGGTTCGAATCCCCTCCTGGTCTCAAAATCGCCCGGGTGGCGGAATGGTTTACGCAGAGGACCTAAAATCCTCGACCCGAAAGGGTTTGTGGGTCCGACTCCCACCCCGGGCACAAAACGAAATCAAAATTTGACAATACTCGCCAGCGTCCTACAATAAAATTATGCCCGAATTATCAAAACAAGATATAAAAGAAGTATTTACTGAAACCTTGGAGCCGTTTGCTAAAGCGGTCCAAGAGGATTTTCAAGGACTAAAAGCAGATATTCAGGAAGTAAAACAAGGACTAAAAGCAGACATTCAGGAAGTAAAACAAGGACTAAAAGCAGATATTCAGGAAGTAAGAATAGAGTTGCAGGCGGTAAAAACAGACGTTCAGGAAATAAAAAGAAACTCCAGCGAATTATTCACAAAACTGGATAAATTTATTTCACTCTACGAAAAACAAGAGCAGGAATTATTAATACTTGGCGCTCAAATGCGAAGATTAGAGGAAAGAGTGGCTAAATTAGAGACTAAACAATAGTAATTAAAACTGCCAAAGAACCTAATAAAAATACCTGTCCCGAGTCTGTCGAAGGATCGTCTCGCCGCTCAGATTGTCTGAGCGAGCCTCGCTCAAATAGGATTTGAGCGGGAACCATATTTTGTTTACACTGAGCGCAGCCGAAGTGTTTACACTGAGCACAGCCGAAGTGTTTACACTGAGCACAGCCGAAGTGTGAAAAGAAAATTTTTTCATAAAATACTCTATTGAAATGAGGAAGGAAGAAATGAAAAAAGAAATAATGAGAGTGGTTGTACTTTTTTCTGGCAATGCCAGTTCTTTAAAATATCTATTAGAAACAAGTCCAAACATCAATCAATCTTACAAAATTGTTGGCGCTTTTACAGACAGAAAGGATGCCCCGGGTATTAAATTAGTTAAAGGAGCCGGAATTAAGCTTAAATATCTTGATTATCGTGATTGGTGTCGGAATCAAAAAACAAAGATTACCAATCTCAGGACACGAAGAAAATATTTTAATGATGTAAGCCAGTTAATCAAACTATTCAAGGCAGATATAATCATGCTATCTGGTTTTATGCTTATTATTACAAATCCTTTACTTGAAGAATATAAATACAGAATTTTGAATGTACATCCAGCTGACCTTACTATTTTGGATAGCTATGGTAA
>PEUU01000024.1 GCA_002781185.1 Candidatus Jorgensenbacteria bacterium CG03_land_8_20_14_0_80_38_39
TGGCGACCTGGAAAACGATTATCCCCGAGCCATTGAACTATTTAAAACCGCTATTCACCTGGCGCATGGAGAGCACCAGGCCACTTTTGAGAGAAGCGGCCGCTTAAAACTGGCTTTGGCTTATTACTTTAATGGCCAAAAAGATTTAGCCCGAGAAACTTTTTCAGAACTGGGCCAAGAAATTGATTTTTCCCAATTGACAATTTATCCGGATTTAAAACCGGTCTTAGACGAGTTAGGCATTAAGTGATTTAGTTTATACTTTGAAACTTTTAAACTCTTAAACTTGCTTTTAAACTCTTAAACTTTTAGACTTTAAACATATGCCTATTGTCAAATCTTTTGAAGATTTGTTCGTCTGGCAGAAATCGCGCGAGTTGGCGGAATTGATTTATGATTACACGCGTAAACAGACATTCAGCCGCGATTACGGATTAATTGACCAAATCCGGCGCGCCGTTGTTTCAATTTTGTCAAACATTGCCGAGGGTTTTGAACGAGGAGGCAAAGAAGAGATTTTATATTTTCTTTATATCGCGAAAGCGTTTTGCGGCGAAGTGCGCAGTCAGCTTTATGTCGCTTTTGACCAAGACTATATCAGCGATGAAGAATTAAAAGACGGGGTTGAATTAGCGAAATACGTATCTGCTTTAATTTTCAAGTTCATAGATGGCTTAAAAGTTTCAAAGTATAAAGGTTTAAAATTTAAAAAGCCAGTCAATGAAAAAGAGAAAGAACTAGAAGAATTAATTCGCGGTCATTTACCGAGAGACCATCCGCTCTTAAACTCTTTTAAACACTTAAACTTTTAAACATTTAAACTTTCTTTAAATCCTATGCTCTCTTATTTAAAACTTTCTAAATTTTTTCTTTACCTTACCGTTTTCTCTCTCCTTGTTATTACTTCATCAACTCTTTTTCCTTTTATTACTGGTAAATACATTTTTTTTCGCCTGGCCGTGGAATTAAGTTTAATTTTTTTTCTTTTAGCTTGGGGATTTCAACCGGGTTTAAATCTTAAGCCCCGGCTGGTAAAAGCTTTTAATCAGCCCCTGGTTATTATTATTTCCTTATTTGTTTTGGCTTTTGTTTTGTCAGCGGTTTTGGCGGTTGATGCCAAAGCCGCTTTTTGGTCAAATTATGAGCGCGGCGACGGCGGTTTCCAAATGATTCACTATTTTATTTTTTTTCTTTTGCTGGTTTTGCTTTTTGAAAAGGAAGAAGATTGGCGCCGTCTTTTTATTGTTTCTTTAATTGTTGCCGGGCTGTCTATTCTTTACGGCTTGGCCGCGGCTTTGCATTGGCAAGGTTTTTTAGGAACCGGGATTTGCGACCGGTTTCAAGCTACGCTCGGCAACCCTTCTTACGTGGCTATTTATATGATTTTTTCTCTATTTTATCTCCTTTGGCTTTGGCTTTCGGCAAAGAAAAATTGGCTGCGGAATTTAATGTTTGGTAGCTTTTTGTTAGTGCTTTTATTCATTTTTCTTTTAACTCAAACCAGAGGAGCATTTTTGGGTTTAGGAGTCGGGCTTTTTCTCGGTTTGATATATTTGCTCATTATTTTGCCAGCCGGTCTGACAAGACGGCTGACGGCCGCGGCTTTAGTTTTTCTTATTTTTTTGGGTGGCTTGGCTTTCTTTTTCAATAAATCAAATAAATCTCTGGCGCTTGTTCCTTTTTGTCCTTCCAGCAGCCGGCTTTTAGAATTAACAGTTTCCGGTGGCAGTTTGGAGACCCGTTTTTGGACCTGGGGTTCGGCAATTCAGGGTTTTAAAGAAAGGCCGATTTTAGGATGGGGACCGGAAAACTTTTCTTTAATTTTTGATAAATATTTTAACACCGGTCATTTCAAAGTTGGTCAGCCATCGGAAACTTGGTTTGATAGAGCTCACAGCGTATTTTTTGATTATTTAGCCGAGACCGGCATTATCGGCCTTTTGGCTTATTTGGGAATATTTGCGGTTTTTTATCTTCAATTTTTTAAGAAGACATTGGTCAATGTTGATAAAAAGCTGATTTATGCTGCTAAAAACAAAAAATCCGTTCAAATCAGCCTAAACCCCGAAGGAGTCGCCTTGCGGCGACCCTACGGGGCAGGTCCGTATCAATCAGCGTGGCAAAGAGCTTTACTTTTCTCTTTGCCCATAATTTATTTGGTTCAAGCCCTGGTGCTTTTTGATATCTTGCCGGTTTATCTTAATTTATTTTTGTTTTTTGCTTTTGCCATTTTTCTTTTTAACACTTTGGAACAAGTTAACGTTCGGCCGAGTTCAAATTTGTCTTATTCAAAATTAAAATGACCATTTTTAAAAAATTTGTTTCTCTTTTTAGCGCGGCGGTGATCGTTTTTTTGATGTATTTCGGTTCTTATTTGCCGTTTAAAAAAAGCCAGCTTTTAATTGATTCAATGATAAATTTGCAGGCTCAAAAAATCCGCACCTTGCAAGATTTTTTTGATAATTTTAACAAGCCCCTGGATTTTTTTTCTCCGGTTGGTCAAGAAGAATCAATAAAAGTTCTGGGTGAACGAATCTCCCCGCTTATTCAAAATAAACCGCCGCCGGAAATAGCTCGGGCATTGCTTGATTATTTAGACCAGGAATTTAATCGTTTGCCCGAAAATAACAGTTTGGGTTACCACCAGGATTTGTCAGTACTTGCTTCGGCTCATGAAATTAACTGGTTTTCTTACAAAGAAAAAAAAGATTTTGAACTAGCCCAAAAATATTTTTTGAAAGGTCTGGAAAAAAGTCCCAAAAGACCCCAGTATCTTTATGGTCTTTTTGAATTTTATCGGTTAAGCAATTTAAATGCTCAAGCCCGGCTCATCGGCGAAAAAATTCTGGATTATTGGCCTCAAGACCAAAGAATTGTTGAAGCCTTAAAGACATTGTAATTTTCACCTTGGCCACTTGGGTTAGCCGGGGGAAATGGGTTCTTGCTGATTATTTTAAAAATATTATATTTAAAATATGAACAAAACAACTTTGGTTTGTGGGGCTGGCGGTTTTATCGGCAGTCACTTGGTAAAAAAATTAAAAAGCGAGGGATTTTGGGTCAGGGGCGTTGATTTAAAATATCCAGAATTTAACCAAACAGCAGCGGATGATTTTGTAATAGGCGATTTAAGAAACCCCAATGTCTGGGAAAAAATTCTTGATAGACATTTTGATGAAGTTTATCAGTTAGCGGCTGATATGGGTGGCGCCGGGTTTGTTTTCACTGGAGAGCACGACGCGGATATTATGCACAACTCCGCGCTTATAAATTTAAATGCTTTGCATCATTGTACCAAAAAAGGCATCGGTAAAATTTTTTATTCTTCCTCCGCTTGTATGTACCCCGCTTATAATCAGGAAAGTACCACAAGCCCGAAGTTATCCGAAGACTCTGCTTATCCCGCAGCACCGGATAGCGAGTATGGTTGGGAGAAACTTTTTAGCGAGAGAATGTATTTATCTTTTCATCGCAATTACGGCTTGAATGTTCGAATAGCTCGTTTTCATAATATTTTTGGTCCAGAAGGAACTTGGAAAGGCGGCAGAGAAAAAGCGCCGGCCGCTTTATGCCGAAAAGTAGCTGAAACACCAAATGGAGGTGAAATTGAAATTTGGGGTGATGGCGAACAAACAAGGTCCTTCCTTTTTATTGATGAATGTTTAGAAGGAATGAGGCGATTAATGGATTCAGATTTTACGGGACCGGTAAATATTGGCTCAGAAGAAATGGTTTCAATAAATCAATTAGCTAAGATGATTATGGAAATCGCCGGTAAAAACTTAACAATAAAATATATTCCCGGTCCCTTAGGAGTTCGCGGCAGAAATTCCGACAATCGTCTCATTCAGGAAAAACTCGGATGGGCTCCCTCTCGTCCTCTCCGCGAAGGATTAGAGAAAACATATAAATGGATAGAGCAAGAAGTAATTTCTTTCAAAAAAAATTTGTGATTTGTTTGTGATTTATGGGGAAGTTTAATCTTTCAGTAGTCGGTTTAGGAAAGCTTGGCGTTTGTACTGCCGCCTGTTTCGTTTATAAAGGCTATAAGGTTTTAGGGCTGGACATTAATAAAAAAACCATTAATTTGGTTAATCAAAGCAAAGCACCGGTAATTGAACCGCGGCTGCAGGAACTATTGGATAAATCAAGGAGTAATTTTAGAGCGACAACTGATTCCAAAAAAATTATTAAAAATTCCGATATTACTTTTTTTATTGTCCCCACGCCCTCTAAAAAAGACCACAGTTTTTCCGACGAGTGTTTAAAAGCCGCCTTAAAACCCTTGGCTCAGGATTTAAAAAATAAAAAAGCTTATCATCTTTTCGTTATTGTTTCCACGGTTTCGCCGGGAACAATTGAAAAAAAACTAATTCCTTTAATCGAAAAATATTCCGCTAAGAAATTAAACAAGGATTTTGGGGTTTGTTATAATCCGGAATTTATCGCTTTAGGTGATGTTATAAATGGTCTTTTGAAACCAGATATGGTTTTAATCGGTGAAAGCGACAAAAGAGCCGGAGACAAACTTGAAGCTATTTATAAAAGAGTTTGTGAGAACAAGCCTTATATTGCCCGAATGTCAATTATCAGTGCCGAGATTGCTAAAATCAGTTTGAATGTTTATGTGACAATGAAAATTACCTTTGCCAATACTTTGGGCAGAGTTTGTGAAAAAATTGAAGGAGCGGAAATTGATAAAATTACTGCAGCTTTAGGCGCTGACAAAAGAGTCTCTCCTTATTTTTTAAAAGCCGGCTTAAGTTATGCTGGACCGTGTTTCCCTCGAGACAATCGGGCTTTTTATATTTTTGCTAAAAATTGCGGAGTGGATGCTCTTTTATCCAAAGCCACGGATTACTTAAATAGATTTTATGTTCAATACACGACAGAAAAAATATTAAAACTCGTTAAAAATTCTAAAAACAAAGCGGTTTCTATTCTAGGTCTGGCTTATAAAGTTAATACGCCGGAGATTGAAGAATCGGTCAGTATTGAAATTATCCGCCGACTTCTTTTAGAGAATAAAAATATCAAAATCAGCGTTTACGACCCTCTAGCCATGGAAAATGTCAGAAAAATTTTCGGCGAGAGAATTCATTATGCTTCTTCAATAGACCACTGTTTAAGCCAGTCGGCCTTATGGGTGATTGCCCAACCCCATCCGGAATTTAAGAAAATTCATCATCTCCATAAAAAACATCTTAAAAAGCAAAAACGAATTACCATTATTGATTTTTGGCGGCACTTGGAACCAAAAAAACTTCATCGGAAAGTCCGCCATTTAAGAACCGGCCATTTTCACGGGGAAATTAATGGAAATCGAAATAGAAAAAGTTAAGGACTATTGGGATAGCCACCCTTGTAATGTCCGACACTCCCCAAGAGAAATAGGGAGCAGAGAATATTTTGATGAAGTAGAAAAAAGAAAATATTTTGTTGAACCCCATATCCCCCAATTTGCTCAATTTGAGAAATGGAAAGGAAAAAATGTTTTGGAAATTGGTTGTGGCATCGGAACCGATTCAATAAATTTTGCCAAAAATGGCGCCGATTTGACGGTCGTTGAATTGTCCGAAAAAAGTTTGGAAATTGCCAGGAAAAGATTTAGTGTCTACGGTTTAAAAGCAAAATTTTATTTAGGTAACGCCGAAGAATTAAACTCTTTTTTACCAGTTGAACCTTATGACCTGATTTATTCTTTTGGGGTAATCCATCACACTCCTTATCCAGAAAAGGTTTTTGAAGAAATTAAAAAATATTGTCATTTCAATACTGAAATAAGGATAATGCTTTATAGTAAATGGAGTTTTAAGGCGTTATGGATTATTTTGAAATATGGCAAGGGAGCATTTTGGCGGGCTAAAGATTTAATCCGAACCTATTCCGAAGCCCAAGCTGGCTCCCCAGTAACTCATTATTACTCTTTTAGAGATATTAGGTGTCTGATGAAGGATTTTGAGATTATTAAGATGATAAAAGACCACATTTTTCCTTATAAAATTGACAAATACCTTAACTATGAATATGAATGGGTCTGGTATTTTCGTTGGCTGCCAAAGATTATTTTTCACTGGTTGGAAAGACATTTTGGTTGGCACACTCTAATAATAGCAAAAATCAAACATTAAAATGAAAATTCTATTTATTCAGCCAACCGCCGACAAAAGAGGTCATTATGGTGTGTATACGGCGAATCTCTGCCAAGAATTAGCCAAACTTGGCAATGAGGTTTGGCTTTTTACTAACAAAATTTATCCGGAAAAATTTCTTTCCGAGACGCCTTTATTTAAAATAATTGAGTTTAAAAATGGTAAATATAAATTTGATAAATTTGACAAAAACAGAGGCAAAATCCCATTTTTTTATGAATTCGGATATTTAAGGAACTCTTTTATGATTTTAAGAGCAGCGTTGAAGTTTTTAAAAGAAAATCATTTTGACATAGTCCAAACATTGGATACTGAATATGGAATTTTATCCGGTCTTTTAAAAATCTACAGAAAGATTCTTCCCCCAACGGTTCTTTTAATCCAAGCGCCAAATTTCTCTTTTTTGAAATATCCCGGCTCTTTTTTAAAAAGAGTTTATAAAACGCTTCAAAGAAAAATCTTAAAAAGCTGCTTGGATAAAGAAATAAAAGCCGTTATCACTTTGGGGGAATTTCACAAAGAAGAACTCCAAAAGCAATTTGATTTAAATAAAGATTTCCCGATAAAGGTTATTTACGACGGAGCTAACCCCCCGCCATTTTCTCTAAAAAAAGAAGAAGCCAGAAAGAAAATAGGGATAAATTACAAAGGAACGATTTTTTTATTTTTTGGAATGTTAAGAAGAGACAAGGGGATAGAATATTTTTTTAAAGCGATTTCTCTTTTAAAAAATAAAGATTTTAGGGTTTTAATAGCCGGTTCTTTGTTTGATTATCAAAAATCAGAGATTTTAAATCTCATTGAAAAATTAAGAATAAAAGATAGGGTGCTTTTAAAATTAGGTTATATTGACCAAAATGAAGTATATTTTTATTTCTATGCCAGCGATGTTTTAGTCCTACCCTATATTAAAATCTATACCGGCGGCAGCGGCCCCTTGCTAAAAGAAGCGGCTGTTTGTAAAATACCTTCAATTGTCAGCGATGTTTCCGAAATGGGGAGATTGGTAAAAAGA
>PEUU01000025.1 GCA_002781185.1 Candidatus Jorgensenbacteria bacterium CG03_land_8_20_14_0_80_38_39
CCGAAGTCCGCCAGCAGGCGGATAAACTCCGCTCCCGCCGCCCTGCTCGTTCAGAGCAGAACCCAGCAAAAAAGTTTCCCTTTCCTTTTAGAAGAAAAGATCGGCGCGCGCAAATTAAAAAATGTGAAGAAAACTTTTTTGCGGGGTGGCGATCCGCCAGCTGGCGGAGAGCGGCGGCGGGGCGGAGCGTCAAAGTTCGCAGTCCGGATTTTGCTCAAAGAAAGTTCGGATTTCGTCCAACAAGACCGCCAAATACGATTTGTCGGAAGATGATTGATAATGTAAAAAAGATTTATAAAGAGTAAATTTTTAAGTTTACCCCGTTAGCAAAATGAAGTTTTTGCTTCGGGGCAGATTTTAAAAAGGTGCGTTTAAAACTTGTTAAACGTAATCGCTTAGGGTCACAAAATTTAGAAAGAAATATAAACGAATAAAACATTGATTCTATAATAAAAAATTGTCTCCATCAGGAAATCTACCACCGGGAGACAATCGTTGTTGGATTAGGGGACTTGTTTTTTTCTTTTTTTTTGCTTTAATTAAATAAACAGGCAAATATTTTTCAATATTCTATAAACAACCAAATAAAAGCCGAGGAGCTGCGAGTGATTGATGAAAAAGGCCAAAACTTGGGTATTTTTAAACTTGGAGAAGCTCTAAACTTAGCCCGAGAAAAAAATCTTGATTTGATTGAAATTTCAGCCAGCGCCAATCCGCCGGTTGCCAAAATAATAAGTTTTGACAAATTCCGCTATCAAAAAGAAAAAGAAAAAAAGAAACAGCAGCAGACTCAAAAAACCAAAGAATTGAAACAAATCCGAATTTCCCCCCGCGCCGCTTTAAATGACTTCCTCATTAAAGCCCGACAGGCAGAAAATTTCCTGAAAAACGGTCACCAAGTGGAAATTAATTTGTTTTTAAGAGGCCGAGAAAAATTCAATAAAGAATGGAGCTTAAAAAAACTTGATGAATTTTTGAAAATGATAACCTTCCCTTATCAAATCACTTTGAAACCAAAAACCGGCGGTCGGGGCTTCGTCACCCAAATTTCGCCAAAATAATTATGAGCACCAAAAGTCTTATTAAAAGAATAAAAATAACCAAAAAAGGGAAAATCTTAAGAAGGGCCATGGGGTTAGGCCATAATAAAGCTCAAAAACGAACTGTTCAAATCAAACGCCGCCAAAAATTTCGCGGCTTGGATTTAAAGAAAAAAAATATTATCCGTTATTTAAACCGCTAAATATGACCAGAGTTAAAAGAGGGAAAATTGCCCGTAAAAAAAGAGAAAAAATTCTCAAATACACCAAGGGATTCAGATGGGGAAGAAAATCCAAAGAAAGAGCGGCTAAAGAAGCTCTTCTTCATGCTTTGAGCCGCCAATTTAAGGGCCGTAAAGAAAAGAAAAGAAATTATCGTCAGCTTTGGAATGTTAAAATAAACGCCGCTCTTCGGCCGGAAGGAATAAATTACAGCCGATTTATCAATGCTTTAAAAAAGAAAAAAATTGCCCTCAATAGAAAAATCCTGGCTGATTTGGCGGAAAACGAACCGGCAACCTTTAAAAAAATTGTTGAATTTGTAAAATAAAAAATGGCTCAAAAAACAACTATCAAAGGTTTTGAGGTTATTTACGATGACAATGCCTCAAGCGGTGTTTCTTATTTACGCGACAGCTTGGAATACGACGAGGCAATTATTTTCTTTGACCGAGCCAGAAATTATGGCTCGGCTCCTTTTGAAGACCACAACGGCAATAATTTTACTTTAGTTTACCAAAACGGCGAATATTTTTTGAACCGAAGATAAAACAAAAACGCTTTAAATCAATCCGGCAATTTTTTATTTGAACTCCTTCTTTTTTTAAAATTCTTATTTTTTCTCTTTGCCCTTTAACATAGCCGCCAATAAATCCACTTGAACGAATCACCCGATGGCAGGGTATTTTTTCGCCCGCCAAAATTTTCCCTGAAAATTTAGGTGGGTAAAGATTTTTATTTTTGTTTAAAGCTTGACCGACTGCCCGAAAGGCCTGTGGCTGATTAATAATTCGGCTTATTTCTTTATAAGTTGAAACTTTGCCGGGCGGAATAAACTTTGCGGCGGTCCAAACTTTTTCTTTAAAACTTAATTTCTTTTTCACTTTTTAACGTTTAACTGAATAAAACTTTGAAGGCTTTATTTAAAATGTTTTTTTGGTTTTGATAAATCAACATCCTTAAAGCTTCCCGATGGGAAAACCAGCCAAAACCTTGATGTTCAAAAGAAATCCTGATAATCGGATTTTTTGTTTCAGCCAAAAAATAAACTACAATTTTAAAAATCTTTCTTTTTTGCTGAGTAAAAATATAACGGTCGTAAACTTTAAATTTTTTGCTGAAAGTTAAATCGCCGGGACGCAAGCCGGTTTCTTCTTTAATTTCCCTTAAGGCGGCGGTATAAGAATCTTCTTCTTTTTCCAGCTTTCCCTTGGGGAAATTCCAATAACGGCCGCCGTGATAAAGCAATAAAAATTTCGGCCCTTCTTTGGTTTTTCTGAAAATTATGATGCCGGCTGAAATTTCACGCATAAATAAATCACTAATCAATCTCTAATATTATCTCTAATAATCTCGAATTAGTCGCCTTTTAAAATTCTTTTAAATTGCAGATTATTTCTATTGAAATTTGCCAAAATGCCTAAAGAAGTATTAGTGGCCTTCAAATAAGCCAAAACTTGTTTCACATCACGAATATAAAATTTATTAGCCACCTTAATTTCTAATATAATTTTATCTTCTATTAAAAAATCAAGAAAATATCTTCCTATAGAAATGCCCTTAAATGAAAGTGGAATACTTATCTGTTCTTTAAATTTTATATCTCTATTTTTAAATTCTTGAGAAACGGCTCGCTGATAATATTTTTCTTGATAACCACCACCTAAGTTATTGTAAACATCAAAAAGAATACCGATTATCTTATAACTTAATTCTTTTTCAACTAATTTAGCCATACTAATTATTAGAGAACATTCGAGATAAAATTAGAGATTGATTAGGGATTATTTTAACATTTTTAACATCTTCTCCAATGGCCAGTAGTTAATAATGTCTTTTTTTTCAGCCCAACCCCGCCGGGCCTGACTAATGCCATATTCCAAATAAGGTAAATGGGTAACAGAATGAGCGTCAGAATCAATGGCAATTTTTACTCCGGCTTTTATAGCCAAATGGATATGGTCGTCTTTTAAATCCAGACGATTGGGGTAAGCGTTAACTTCCAAAACCGTTTTGGTTTTTTGGGCGGTTTTAATAATTTCTTCAATATCAAATTCGTAAGCTTCTCTTTTTTGAATGATCCGGCCCGAAGGATGAAATAAAATATCAACATTAGGATTGCTTATGGCTTTTTTAATTCTTTCGGTCTGCTCTTTTTTGGAAAGATTAAAATAAGAATGAATAGAAACTCCCACGACATCTAATTTGGCCAAAACTTCGTCCTTAATATCCAAACTGCCGTCTTTTAAGATATCGCATTCTGTGCCTTTTAGAATCTTAAATGGTTCGACTCGGCTCACCACGGGTTTTGAATTTTGTTCGTCAATTGACGAATTGAATTTTAAATTAAGCCGGTCAATTTCTTTTATTTGCTCCAGAAGTCTTTTTTCATCAAGACCATTGGCCATGGCCAGTCTTTTGGTGTGGTCGGTAATAGCAATATACTCCAAACCTTGCGCCATAGCTGCTTTAGCCATTTCTTCAATGGAATTTACGCCATCGGTCCAATTGGTTTGAACCTGCAAGTCCCCTAAAATTTCTCCGTAATCAATAAGTTTGGGAAGCTGATGGCGTCGAGCCAGTTCAATTTCTCCTTTGTTTTCCCGCATTTCCGGTTCAATGTAATCCAAGCCTAATTTTTCATAAATTTCTTCCTCGGTTTCACCGGCAATTTGTTTTTTTCCTTTAAACAAACCGTACTCATTCAGCTTGTAACCTTTCTTAAGGGCGATTTCCCTTAAAGCGACATTGTGGTCTTTAGAACCGGTGAAATAACTCAGAGCCGCGCCGTAAGATTTTTTTTCTACCACTCTCAAGTCAACATCCAAACCATTGTTTAACTGAACCGCTGATTTAGTTAAACCCTTGGCATAAACTCTGGCGACTTCGGGCAAGGAAACAAAATAATCCATTACTGGCCGGGAATCGTTGGAAATAACTAAAATGTCCGCGTCACCAATAGTTTCTTTCCAGCGCCTGACCGAACCAGCCGCCACTAATCTTTCAACTTCTTTCAATTTTTTCAAACGCTCTTCCAAACTGCGAATCAATGACCTGGTAAACCCCAAAATAAAACGGCCGCTGGATTTTTTCAAAAACTTGATGCCTTCTAAAATGTTTTCTTCGGTTTTTTCCCCAAAGCCTTCAATTTTTCTGATTTTTCCGGTTTGGGCGGCTTTTTCCAAATCTTGAATATTTTTAATGCCCAGGGCTTCGTAAAGTTTTTTTAGGCTCTTTGGACCTAAACCTTCAATTCTTCTTAGGGAAATTAAATCTAGGGGCGTTTGTTTTTTTAACTTTTCATAATACTTCAAATGGCCGGTTTTAATGAGCTCTTCAATTTTTTCGGCAATGGAAACGCCGATTCCCGGAATGTCTTCAATAGCTTTTAAACCGCCATTTTTATAAATACTTTCCACTTCCTCTTCTAATTCTTCAATAACCTCAGCAGCTTTTTCGTAAGCTCGAGGTTTAAAAGCCACGCTTTGCATTTCTAAATATTCCCCTATTTCTTTTAAAATTTCGGCAATTTGATGATTGCTAATCATACTCACAAAATTAACCTATGGCCGGCGGCCGATGGTCGGGAATACCAACCGATTTTTTAATCACTGGTTCGGGAAGAATGAGCTTTGGCATGGTTATTAAAAAAATGATGCTGGTTAAAGAAAAAATACCGACTAAGATAAAAACAATACTGTAGCCAAACCAGTTAGCTAATAATCCGCCAATTAAACCGCTGATGCCGGAAGCAAAACCAATGGCCGTGCTGTCCAAAGACCAATCAAAGGAATAACGGCTTTTATCCAAGTGCCGAGAAAAAACCCCTGACCAAGCCGGCGTATAAATAGCAAAAGCAATGGCGTGAATCGCTTGAACCAAATAAAGAGCCGCCAGACTTCTCACGGCTAAAAAGGCAAAAGCCGCAAAACTGCTTAAAATTAAACTGACAACTAAAGCGTAAAAATCATCTTTTTCGCCTTCAATTTTATCCAAAAGATTGGCAATTGGCAGCTGAACAGCGGATTTAATAATCCAATAAATAGCCGCGGCTAAACCCACTGTTCCTAAAGTGGCCCCGCTGATTTTATCAATAATAAAAATAGGAAAGATTGGACCTAAAAATCCCCAGGCGCCCATTACAGCCAAATCAACAAAAATATAATTTCGGATTAATTTACTAACTTTAAGATTGATGTCAATTTTTATTTTCATTTTTTTAAAAGCATTTTATCTACTCAACCAATTTAAATTGAAAATCATTGTTTTCAAAACTAACTTTTAAGGAGTTCCCCCGGCCGATTTCTTTCTTTAAGATTTTTTCCGAGAGCCGGCTTTTAATTTTACTGGAAATAACTTGCCTCATGGGCCGAGCGCCGAAAACGGGGTTGTAACCCAACTCGGCAATTTCAGAAATTGCTCCTTCTTCAAAATCCAAACCAATGTTTTGGGTTTCCTTCAAACTTTTAGCCAGGTCGTTCAGTTGAATTTGAACAATGGATTTTATTTCTTGAAGCTCCAAATTGCGGAAAACAATAACATCGGAGAAACGGTTTAGCAATTCCGGCTTAAAAATGCTGGTTAATTTTTTCTTCAATTCGTCGGCAATTGCTTCTATAGGCTGACCGGCTTCCAAATTTTTAACAATAAATTCAGAATGGGCGTTGCTAGTGGCAATAATGATAGTATTTTGAAAATCCACCAACCGGCCTAAACTGTCGGTCAATCTCCCTTCATCAAAAACCTGAAGAAACAAATTTAAAATATCCGGATGAGCTTTTTCAAACTCATCTAATAAAATCAAACTGTAAGGTTTTTGTAAAACCGAGTCAGTTAACGCCCCGCTAACATTGAAAGAAGGGGCGCCTAAAAAACGGCTGATGGTTTGTTTTTCCTGATACTCGGACATATCAAAACGAATCATGGCGTTTTCAGAACCAAATTGAAGTTTGGCTAAAATTTTGGAAAGTTCGGTTTTGCCGACGCCGGTTGGTCCGACAAACAAAAAAGCCGCAATCGGTCCGCCTTTGCGAGCCAAACCGCTCCGATATTCTCTTAAGGCTTCCGCTACGGCGTTGACGGCCTGATTTTGATTAACCAAACGCTCATGAATTAATTTTTCTAAATCCAGCAATTGCTTAATCTCTTTTTCGCCGGCCCTTTGAATGGGAATCTGACTTCTTTCTTCAGCCACGGCAATAACTAAATCTTCATCAACCCTTTTTAATCTTTGACGTGCAGCTTCGGCTAATGCCTGCTTAAGCAAATCTTCGGCGCTTAAGGGTAAAACTTTTTGACGAAAATAGCGGTAAGCTAATTCCACGGCTTTTTTTATGGCTTTGAAACTGATAAAAATTTTGTAACTTTTTTCCAAAATCAAGCTGTCAAAAACCAAAAACCTAACGGATTCTTCCTGAGTTAATTCTTGAACTTGAAGAACCTCAAACATACTAAAAATTTCGCTTCGGGGTTCAATCCATTGCTTTAATTCCCGGGGATAAGTTTCGGCAATAACCGGAAAGGCGCTGGATTTTAAAATCGGCAGGAAAATATCAATAGCATTTAAAAATTGAGGGCCGGCGGTCCGAAAAAGATTTTCAAAATTAGGAATGTGTAAGATAATGTTTCCGGCTTTAAATATTTCGTCAACTATGGTTTTCAAACGACCGGCCAAAACATCCGGCGTGGCGCTGGCAACTAAAGAGCCAATATCCAAAGAAACCAGACGCTTATCAAAAAGAGCCGGCGGCACCTGGTCCTTAACAATTAAAAAAGCTAAATGGGCCACCAAGGCTGACTTGCCAACCCCGGGTTCGCCGACCAGCAAAGCATTGGGGCTGACGGCTCGGCAAAGAATTTCCACTAATCTTTGAAATTCTTTATCGTGACCGATTAAAAAGCCGATTTTTTCATTTCTCGCCAAATCAGTTAAATCAGTGCTTAAGGAATCCAAAACCGATGTTGGTCGGCTGGTCCAAGCCCGGTTTATAACCCGATGACGCAAACGATAACTAAAATGGCCGAAACCGCCCAAGACTCTCGGCAGCTGCCGAAGTCGGGCAAATAAAGACGAGTAGCGGCCGAAAATTGAAGCTTCCCTAATATCCCCGGCCGAAAGATTAAAAAGTTCCAAAAGTTTTATAAAGCAGGGCTGGGGAAAAGCCATTAAAGCCGAAAGAATGCTGTAAGGTTCAATAAATCTTTCGCCCATCAGCCCCGCCTCTTGAAAAGCCGCCATTACTAATCCTTCGGTAAAGTTTTTTAAATCATTTTTCATTGCTGTTTCCTTTGACTGCTCTAAATATCCCTCCAATTTTTCTTCAAATTCTTTTAAAGAAATGTCTAATCGTTTAAAAATTTCCTTGATAGTCTCTTGTTCAATAAGTTCTTTCAAAAGCAAAACGTGAAAATCTTTTTTAAAAACCGAAGATTTTAAAAAGGCTTGCATTATGACTTGATGAGTTTTGGGCGTCAAATAATTAGCCAGGTTAATCTTTTTTTTCTTTGGTTCCCGCTTTAATTCTGATAATGATTTTTCGGCTTGACCAAAATGAGAAAGACGGTCAATTAAAAACAAACTCAAAAGCAAGCCAAGCCAGCGGAAAGCCAAAAAATCGGAAAAAAACAAAACCGGCAAACTGACTGCTAAAATTGCATAAACTACATAAATGGAAATTTTGACGAGGGAATTCCCCAATAAACTTAAATTCAACAGCGGGTCGTAAAAATAAAATCTGTTCATATTGAGGGATAAAAAACTTTATAAATTAAAAAAGGCGGAATTAAAAGCCAAACAATATACAAGACCAAAGCGGCGATTAAAATCAAACCGTAAACTAAAATAGAAATCAAAACTCGGGAAGTCCGAAAAATAAATCCCAAAATATAACCCAAAAGGCTGTAATCTTGATAAAGAGGTTGAAAAAAAAATTTTAAAGTCACCCGCAAAGCAAAGATTCTATCCAATCTTTCCAAAATATTAATGACGAAGTCTGAATACTTTAAAAAGCTTTTAAAGTACCAATGGCGGATAAATTCAAAAAGACGGTAAAAAAACCTTTCAATTAAATAAGAAATGGCAAAATCCGGTTTAACTAATTTCATTACTATAATTATACTTTATTTTTTCCGCTAAAATAAGGATTTTTGAGCGGCCAAATTTTCTCGTTCGTTTTCTTCAAAAATCTTAATTTTCCCGTATTCGCCGTCGTAGCCAGGTTCAATATAAACCCTGCCTTGCCGCATTTTGATTACTCCCTCAGCAATGACTGGCGGAAGTTTTGACTTTAACTCTGCCTCGCTGGCATTAATTAAAATATTAAATTCTGAACCAAAGTTTTTAATCGCTTCTTCGTATTCTCTCCAAACTCCCTTAGTGTTTACCCCCAAATTTAAGCTTTCGGCAATTACTTCATCAAAAGGAATAAAACTATAATACGGCTTGGCCCAAGCTGGCTTGAATCCTATTGGTCGATCTTCAGGCGCAAGCTCATCAATTCTTGCCATAACCCCAACTGTAACCAGTTTGCCACAAACCGGACAAAGCCCCCTGTGTTTTTTTGTTTCTTCTGGTGAAAATCTAATTTTACAGCCGGCATGGCCATCATAATGATAACGGCCTTCTTCTGGGAAAAATTCTATCGTACCAATCAGTCTTTGATCACGAGCGCGAATCGCTTCCATTATTCCTTTATAAGACAAATCAGTGTCAAAAATAGTGGCTTCGCGGCCGATACGATGCAATGAATGCGAATCAGAACTGGAAATTATTGCTTTATTGTCTAAAAAGGGAATACGCCAGCACATTGGCGGGTCAGCGGACAAGCCAGTTTCTATTGCAAAAATATGCGATTCAAGTTCATCAAAACATTCGCGGAGCGAATCAAATCCAGATTTTGAGCCAAATACGCCAAAATACGGAGTCCAAACGTGAGCCGGAATCAAAACACATTCAGGCGAAGCGGTAAGCAAAATTTTCAACAATTCTTTTGAGTCAATACCAATTATCGGCCGACCGTCAGATTTTAATTTGCCTACCCAGCCAAGTTGAACATTAATTTTTTCTACTATTTCAATTGAAGGTGCGTAAATCAAATGATGAACGCGCCGCACTTTATTATTTTTACTATAAATACAGCTAATCTCGCCGCTTAAAATAAATCTGGTTTGGAGCGGATCAACGCCTGTTTTATCTTTTATAACAAATTTTTCTCTAATCTTAAAAAGCCCGGTTTCGGCTGGCTCTAATTTCTCTTTGATTTCCTCCAGCCAAAGCGGGTGGGTAAAATCGCCAGTGCCTAAAACTTTAATGCCTTTTTTCGCCCCCCAAAGAGCTAAATTTTCCAGCAACATCTGAGGACTCACTGCCCGAGCGTATTTTGAATGGATTTCTAGGTCAGCAATAAATTTCATAGGCGTCCCTACGAGGAATCGAACCCCGATCTCAAGCTCCGGAGGCTTACGCTCTATCCATTGAGCTATAGGGACAAAAAATTAAATTTTAAAAGAGGAGGCATTAAAATTATACTCCCAAGAAAAGACATTTTCCAGCTTGGAATTTAACCAACAAAAGTGACGACCCCGTAAATAAAAGCCAGGGCGAAAATAAAATAAAGAGGCCAAATTAACCAGGCTCGGCCATCTTGAGGAAATGCCCGGCGCCACATAGTAATTATAAAAATTGCCTCCAAAGCCAAAAAAACATTACCCGCCAAACTAATAATCGCCAGAAAATTTCTTAAACCGATTAAATAAAGAAGTGGAGGAAGAAAAAGAACCAGCAAAGCGCTGAAAAGACGCGAGAAACGCAAATCGGAAATTAAAGTTTCTCGCAGATTAATGCCCAAAATAAAATAAGACGTCCAAATGCCGATGAGCCCAATTAGGCCCAAAAGCGTCAAAACCAAGGGGGACAAAAAACCTAAACTATTAAAAGCTTCAGGAGAAATTTGAGGGTTTAAACGCAAAATTCCCAAAACAAAAATTAAATAAACAAAAGCCGGCAGAGCCGTGCCCCAAAAAATTATTTTAGCTAAAGGAATTTTTTTCTTTTTATCCTGAAAACGATGATAAAATTCCACTACCTTGGAAATTGCCGGCCGACCGGTCAAAGAAAACAAAAGAGGACCAAAAGGCAAAAAAAAAGTTGACCAATTAAAATTTTTCCATAAAGGCACTTGAAAAGGCCGGTTCAGACCGAGAAAGATTATCAGTCCTAAAATCAAAAAAGTGCTCCCCAAACCGAAAAATTCCGCCATTCCCAGCCAGGAAAGTTTGGCAAAAATGAAAAGAGAGCCAAGCAGCCAAAAAATCAAAAGAAAAATCCAGCCGCTGGAACCAAAAATTAATTGGCCGAAAACCGGCGCCAAAATAAGATAAATAGTCAAAGTTAAAATCAATTCCCCTAAAATCGCCAAGGCCGCCGGCAAGGAAATAAAAGAAGGAAGATATTTTTTAGTTAAATAAAAAAATTGGTAATTGCCTTTATTAATTTCCAAAAGCCGACCGTACATCCAATGAAGGACAAAATAAATTAAAGTAAAGGCAATTAAATAAAAAATGCCGTTGATTACACCCAAACGGCTAAAAATATAAGGCAAAGAAAAAACTCCGGCGCCAATAATAGTTCCCGCCAGCAAGACAACGCTGAAAATAAAATCTTTAGATTCCCCTGACTTCATTCAACCGGATAAACCAAATCACCTTCCCGGACTTTATTGCTGACTTTAATTCCCACTTCTTGGTTCTTTTTGGCGGCTTCAATGTCTTGATGGTCGTACTGCATAGAAACGATTTTTTCTTCAAAATCAGTCGTCACTCCCTTAAAATGAATTTCCTCTCCGGCTTTAACTACCTTATTGAATTTAACAATAGCCACCCCCAAACCGCCATAATAGTGAGTGACTTTTCCGATTGGCTTTAATTCTTTACTTGAAGTTTTTTTATTCGGCATAAAAATAAAATAATCTCGACCTTTATTTTAATCAATGGTTATTATTTTTCTTTTCTTCTTCTTTGATTATTTCCACTAGCCGGTCTAAAAGTTCTTTGGGGTTACTGGAAAAAATAACTTTGCCAAAACCCCGATGAGCGGTATTAATTAAATCCTTTAAAGAATCAGCGATACCGCCGGTTCCTTCTAAAACTCCGATTGGTTTTTTGTCCTCAAAAGCAATGGTAAATTCATTCATTGTTCCCATTCGGCCGCAAATAGTAATAACAGCGTCGGAAGAGCGGATTAAAAGCAAATTGCGGCCGGCGTATTCAAAACCCGTATAAACTATCAAGTCGTGGTAATCAATGGGTAAATGGTAAGTTTTTAAATGAGCCGCTTTAGAAGCAGCCGGTGAAAGACCGATAACAATTCCGCCTTCTTCTTTGGCGCCTTTGGCGGCCCAATAAGGAATGCCGGTGGTCGCCCCGGTAACTAAAATCATTCCTCGGCGGGCAATTTCCCGACCCAAGGTTTCGGCTTTTTCTGTAGCGTCCAAAGAACAAAGACCGGTTTCCGCTGCTCCGGAAACGCAAATTTTATACTTCAAATGATAACCGTAACTAACTATTTTCGGTTTGGTCGCTGTTTTAACAGCTGTTTTGATAGGCATTTTAAGAATTATAACATGATAGTTTCAGCTGGGAAAGGCACTTCAGCATTAACCGCCAAATTATCTTTAATTTTTTGAGCTAAAGGCAAAGATTGTTCTTCTTCGCCTTGAACGACAAAAACTTTTTTCAAAGTAAAACGCATTGGTTTTAACCATTCCAAAATTTGCAATTGGTCAGCATGAGCCGAATAACCGCTGATGGTTCTCGCTTGAACCTTAACCGGAACTTCTTCGCCAAAAATTTTTACGGTTTTGGCGCCATCCAAAATTTGTCTTCCCAAAGAACCTTTGGCTTGATAGCCAATGAATAAAATGGTGCTCTTGGGGTCAGGCAAGTAACGAAATTCATGATGCAAAATCCGGCCGCCGTGCGACATTCCGGAACCAGCAATAATCACTTTGGGCGGCGGCACGCTGTTAATTGTTTTTGATTCTTCAACTGTTAAGGTCTTTTTCAAACCCGGAAAATTAAACAAAGTATGGTCAATCATTAAAAACCTGTTTGTTTCTTCGTTGAAATATTCCCTAAATCCCTGATAAGCTTGGCTTAATTTTATTGCCAAAGGACTGTCAACAAAAACCGGCACTTTGGGAAGACGTTTATTTTCCACCAGTTCGTTTAAATGAAAAAGCAAATCCTGGGTTCTTTCCATAGCAAAAGCCGGAATCATTAAAGTGCCGCCGGCTTTAATCGTGTCTTCAATCACGTCTTCCAAAAGATCCCGAAGGGCGGCAGTTGGTTCATGAATTCTGTTGCCGTAAGTTGATTCTACCAAGCAATAATCGCCTTCTTCCAAATACTCCAGGGATTTAATCAAAGGCGGCGGCGTATTGCCCAAATCTCCCGAAAAAACTAAATTTTTACCCTCAACCGAAATCTCTATAAAACTTGAACCTAAAATGTGGCCGCTGTTTAAAAATCTAACTACCAAAGAACCCAAAAAAATTTCTTGATGATAGTCAACCGTTTCCCAACAAGCCATTAATTTCTCAATGTCTTTTAAAGTATAAAGCTCATCCAATCCTTCTCTTTCCGCTTCTTTTTTAAGAATTTCTTCGGAATCTTCCAATATCAATTGAGCAAAGACCTTTGTTGGAGGAGTGGAAAAAACTTTCCCTTTAAAACCGTCTTTAATTAATTTTGGCAAACGACCGATATGGTCAAGATGACTGTGAGTAATAAAAACCGCTGTAATTTCCGAAGGGTCATAAGGAAAAAGTTTAAAGTTTTGGCGTTCGGCATAATGGCTGCCTTGTTCCAAGCCGCAGTCAATTAAAAATTTTTCTCCTTTTTTTGATTCTAAAAGGTAATTGGCACCGGTAACCATTCTTGCCCCACCGCAAAAAGTTAATTTCATAAAAATAAGATAGACCTTAATATTATTGTAATATAAATCTAAGATTACTACTATTGGCGCTTTAGACATTATTCCGCAGATAGGCTACTATAATACAAATCAAGTAGACCCTTAACAACTAGATAGGAGAGGCATCAATTGAACGAGACGAAGGAAAAGAAATTTGTGGGGGTCGGAGAAATCCGATGCGGGAGGGAACGCAAATTATTTGTGAAATATCTTTGGGCTTATTCAGAACCGCAATTCCGAGGTAGAATTTTTCGGAAGCTAAGAGAAGAATATCCAAATCTGAGCTTCCGCTATCCTGACTTAGTTCAGGTGGGAACCCCTCATTTTCTTTGGAAACCGTTTGAGACTAAAGAAATCACTAATCTTCCCAAAGAGGAAGTGAAAAAAATTGTTTCCACATTGCAAAAGCCGCTTTAGCTTAAAGCGGCCTTTTTATCCTTTTATTACGCCAATTGGTTTTAAACGGGCAACTTTTTTGGCAATCCCAACTTGCTGAACAACATTAACCACTTCTTCCACGTCTTTGTAAGCCATTGGCGCTTCTTCGGCCAAGCCAGCCATTGAACCCGACCTCACGCTAATTCCCCTTTTCTCAAGCTCTTCTTTTAAAACTGATCCGCGAACAATTTTCTTGGCTTTAGTCCGAGACATTGTCCGGCCGGCGCCATGGCAACTTGAACCAAAACTTTCTTTGAAAGAAGCTTCGGTGCCAACTAAAACATATGAGGCCGTACCCATTGAGCCGGGAATTAAAACCGGCTGGTCAGGAAAAGCCCGCGTCGCGCCTTTACGATGAACCACTACCGGTGTTGAAAAATATTCTTCAACTTTGGCAATGTTATGGCTAAGGTCATAAATTAATAACAATTTGCGACTTTGGTTTTCGCCAAAAATTTGATCCCAAGCTTTTCTGACTTCCCAGGTAATTAGTTGCCGATTGGCCCAGGCAAAATTGGCGGCCGCTGACATTGCGGCAAAATAATCCTGTCCTTCTTTTGATTTAAATGGCGCGCAAGCAAGCTGGTTATCAGGCAATTGAATTTCATATTTTGAAAGAGAATTAAGCATTAATTTTATATAATCCGTAGCCACTTGATGCCCCAAGCCCCGGCTGCCGCAATGCACCATAATGCAAATTTGATTTTCAAAAAGTCCAAGTTTTTGAACGGTAATTTTGTCAAAAATTTCATCAACTCTTTGAATTTCCACAAAATGATTGCCGGCGCCGATTGTTCCTAATTGGTCCCGGCCGCGGTCCTTGGCATATTGAGAAACCAATTCCGGATTGGCTTCTTTTAATTGGCCTTGGGATTCGCAATTTTTTAAATCTCTTTCCGTGGCATAACCTTTTTTAAACATCTCCTCTGCCCCACTTGCTAAAACAGCGTCAAGTTCTTTATTGGCTAATTTAAGCCGTCCGCCGCGACCCACGCCCGACGGCACTTCTTTATAAATCGCTGTTGTTAAATCAGGAATTTTATCTTTAATTTCATTGTAGGTTTTATCTGACTCCAAAACTCTGATACCGCAGTTGATATCAAATCCAATTCCGCCAGGAGAAATCACGCCGTTTTTTATATCCATTGCCGCCACCCCACCTATAGGAAACCCATAGCCAGCATGGATATCGGGCATAGCGAGCGAATACTTTTGAATGCCGGGAAGAGTGGCAACATTAACAACTTGTTCTAGCGATTCATCTTTTAAAATATCATTCAACATCTTTTCGCTGGCAAAAATCCGTCCGGGCACGCGCATATCAGAACGGCAACTCTGAGGAATTTCCCAAATATAATCTGAAATTTTTTTTAAATCGTTTTTATTAATGAGCATATATTTAATCCTTAAATTTCTCAATCACCAAATTTTCCTTCATTTTACGAATTAATACTTTCTCTTGGACTCGCCAACCCAGTTTTCTTACATACTCAATCGGCAACGTTATATAATAACTCCGTTTTGATTTCTGAATATTCCTAATATTTTCATCATTTAAAGTTCTTCGACTCATAATTTTATTATACCATATTTAAATAAGTTGCCCTAGGTTTAAACCTAGGGCAACTGATCAAAAATGAATCAATAAAGAAGGTGAGTAAGAATTAAATGTCAAGGGTCAATATGACTTCAAAAATACCGCGCTTATTCTGCTCAATTTCGGCTTCATGATAAGTAACCGCCTTTATATCTTCGTCAAAATAGTCAATAGGAAAACCGAAAATTTGGGTTTCTAAACTTTTTGGCGAAAATTTCAAAAACTTTATCCGGGGATAAATTTTTCTGTTTATTTCGCTCCGGCTCAAAACCTCGTTCAAGAAATTCACTAAAAGAATGTTAATGTCTGGCGCCTCAATAACAATCTTTTCGTATTCCCCGGGCCGCTTCTTGAATTTTTCATATTCCGGATAAAGGATAGCGGCTAACGCCAAAGCGGCACTTTGAAAAACTTCTTCTTCTGTATGACCCTGCACTCTTATCCGCATATCGGCCGTATGCTCTAAAATTTTAAAAGGTATCATAAATTAATCTCTTGAAGCGCTTTTTCCAAAGCCCGGCGTTCGCTCCAAGGAATTCTTTGACCGCGAGCCAAGTGAATCCAGGGCTCGCTGCCCTTGCCGGTAACAATAACAGCATCGCCTTTTTTCGCCAGACTAACGGCCTTTTTAATAGCTTCTTGGCGGTCAATGATTTTATAAATATTGCGAATTTTGAATTTTGATGGTTCGACCCTGCTCACCATCAACCCTGAGCGTTGTCGAAGGGTTGAATTTTGAATTGACGAAAATCCCAATTCGATTTCGTCTAATATAATTTCTGGATTTTCGTCATAAGGGTCCTCGTTTGTTAAAATAATGGTTTGACAATACTCAGCGGCAATTTCTCCCATTACCGGCCGTTTCCACTTGTCCCGGCCGCCGCCAGCTGAACCTAAAACGCAAATTATTGAATGAGAAGAATGCTTCGCCTTAATCATTGACTTTAGAGCTTGATAAACTTTTTCTAAAGAATCAGGGGTATGGGCATAATCAATTACGGCTAAAAATGGCGATTTTTGAATAAATTCAAAACGGCCGGGAAGACCGGAAAAATTATTTAAAGTATCTAAAATTATTTGCCCATCGATATTTTGAGAACGAGCAAAACTTACCGCCGCCGCGGCGTTTTCCAAATTAAAATCCGCCAATAACCAATCGCCGATTCTTTGTCTGCCTTCCTCGGAATTTAAATTATAACGGCCCCCCAACTCTTCTTGAATAAACCTTCCCCGGCTAAAAAACACAATTTCTTTAGCCGGGATTGACCTTGTCGCCTCAACAAAGAAATGCTGATTACTATCATCTTCATTGATAAAAAAATATTTTTTCGGTTTTTTGGAATTGGCCAAAGAGCGGAAAAATCGGATTTTGGCTTCCCGGTATTTTTCAAAAGAACCGTGAGCTTCAATGTGTTCGGGCATTAAATTCAAAAAAACTGCCGCGTCCCAATCAATGAATTTATGACGAAATTGGATGACTCCCTGAGAAGTAACTTCTATTAAAGCATACTGGCAACCGGCCTTAACCGCTCGCCGGAGAAATTTTTGGATAAAAAATCGGCCAGGCATAGTATTATTAGTCAAATTCAGCTCTTTTTTGTCATTTATTTGAAAATAAACCGAGGAACTCATAGCTATTTTCTTATTAGCCCGCCTTAAAATTTCCGCCATTAGCTCCAAAACCGTTGATTTACCTTTGGTGCCGGTAACGCCGACAACAAATAAACGCCGACTGGGAAAACCGAAAAAAATATTGCCAAAAAACGCCATTACCCAATGATAAATTGAATGAACTAGAGAAACCATAAAAATTAAATTCTGCTTAATAACTTTAAGGCTTGACGGAGCCGTTCTTCCAAAGTTTTAAATTCCGCGCCTAATTCTGATAAAACTTGCCGGACCTTAACTTGAGAATAACCCAAATTAACCAAAACTTCTTCTACTTCCCTATCAAGTTCTAAAGATTTGGATAAAGCCGGAGTGGTTTTTAATTGAATTTTATTTTGAAGTTCTAAAATCAAACGTTCAGCGCCTTTGCGGCCGAGGCCGGAAGCTCGGGTCAAAAAATCAATTCTCTTTTCAAGAATGGCAACCATTATTTTCTCCACCTTATCAATGCTTAAAATTGCCAAAGCGGTTCTGGGACCAATGCCGCTAATGCCGTTTAAAAGTTCGAAAAATTTCAACTCCTCTTTTTTCAAAAAACCGTAAAGTTCAAAATGGTCTTGACGAAAATACAAAAAACAAAAAAACTCTGTTTCTTTTTTGGAAGGTTTCAATTTATTTAAATTTTCTCCAGTGGTAAAAACCTTAAAACTGATTCCGCCTTGTTTCAAAATTACAAAATCATTACCCTTTTCAGTTATTTGACCTTCTAGACTATAAAGCATACTTTTTTATTATATAAGAACAGGAAATAATTGCTAATAGCCCCTTTTAGTTGCAAAAAAAAATATTTCTGCCATAATGTTTATATGCCGATAACCAAATCTGCTAAAAAAGCTCTTCACCAAAATATCAAAAGGCGAAAAATCAATCTTCAAAGAAAGAAAAATTTAAAAGCCGTTATCAAAAAATATCGGCAACTTATTGCCGCCGGTCAATTAGAAGAAGCTAAAAAATATCTGTCTCAAGTTTATAAAACCATTGATAAAATTGCCAAAACCAAGTTTTTGAAAAAAGGCAAAGCCAACCGTCTTAAAGCCAAACTGGCTTCAAAATTGAAAGAAAAAAATAAAGCCGTTTGAGGCTTTATTTTATTGCCAAATCCAAAAGGGCTTCTTCGTAATCCAAATGGCCGGATTTAATTGAAATATCATAATCAGCCAAGATTTGAATTTTAGAAGAGGACGTCTGCTGATAAGCCAACGAATTAAAAATATAAGCCGGTTCTTCTTTTTGCAAAAAAAGAAATTCCAAAATTGCCAATCTCTCGGTCCAAAAATGACTAGCCCAAAATTTTTTTGCCATCAGCCAAATCTTTTCCCGAGAAGACCAAAAGAGCAACGACTTTAAATTTTCCAAAGAAATCGGCTGAGGGAAATTGACTAATTTTATTTTATCAAAAGCATTGCTCGCCGTCCAAGTTTTGTTATTTTCTTGAACGTCCAAAACATTTTTTAACCACTGCCAAGCCGAATAAGAAAATTTTAAAGACCGGCCAGCGGCTTCCTTTTTAAGAAAGGATTCCCAGAGATTTCCGATTAATACAGGGAAAGAAAAAAAGGTGCTTGGTTTTTTCGTTAAAAACTCAAATTCTTTTTTTGGTTCATTACCGTCGGAAATTAAAAGAAAGTTTTGAGAAGTTCTCAATTCTTTTTTTAAAACTTGAAGCCACGGTTTCTCATTAACTTTAGTAGCTTCTTTAATAAGAACCACCTTAATCGGTTCAAAAATTGAAGGTTGATTTAAAAAATCCTTTACTTTAATCCAATCTTCCGGTTCACTTTCCAAATCAACAAATAATCTATCGGCTTGAGGATATTTTTCCTGATAAATTTTAATTAAAGAGAAAAATTTCTGCCTTCGGCGATAAGAATCCGGACCGAATAAAAAAATAATCATTTATTTTGACACTTCGGACAATAATACACCGACCGTCCTTCCATTTTAGCTCTTTTAATTAAAGTTTGGCAACGAAAACAGGGTTGATTTTCCCGACGATAAACTTTTAATTTCTGCTCATATTTCCCCGGCTGACCAGCCGTATCCCGATAATTGTCAACCGACGTTCCCCGGAATCTGAGAGCCTGATTCAAGACCTTTCCCAAGGCCAAATAAAGGTTTTTCCGCTCTTGAGGATTCAATTGAAAAGCTGATTTAAAAGGACAAATTTTGGCGGCCCATAAAATTTCATTGGAATAGATATTGCCGATGCCGCTAATAACATTTTGGTCCATTAAAACTTGCTTGATTTTTCTTTTTTCCTCTTGGAATAAAGAAGAAAATTTTGCCAAGGTAAAGTCCTTGGTTAAGGGTTCAGGTCCTAAATTTTTTAAATCGGGCAAAGATTCAATTTCTTGAGCCGAACCAAAAATAACCTTGGCAAATTTTCTCAAGTCCGATAGAGCTAACATTTGACCGTTATCCAAATAAAAAATCAAATGAATATAATCATTAACTTTTTCTCCAAGAATTCCTTTGTCTCTTGGTTGGACTTGATTATTTTTTATTTGCCAGCGGCCGACTAAAAGATGGCCGGTTAATTTTTGATGAATGAGCAGAAGTCGGTTGTTGTTTAAGTCAATTAAAATGTTTTTTGCCCGGCGACGAATATTTTCAATTTTAGAATTTTTTATCTCTTCTTCAAATTGTTTAAAATTCGGACGCTGAACAATTTTGGGCGTATCCGACCAAATTTTTAAAATTCGACGACCAACTATTTTTTTCTTTAAATCGTCAACAACGGTTTGAACTTCCGGTAATTCGGGCATATTCTTCTTTTAAAATTTTTTCTAATTCTTGATAAGAAATTAAAAAGGCCGACGGTTTAACAACAACTAAAAATTTTTTATTAGAAGATGAAGGGAGTTGTAAAATGTTTTTAATTCTTCTTCTTAAAAGATTGCGTTTAGTTGCCTTGGGGGCAGTTTTTTTACTAATGATAACGACGAGCGGAGCCTTTTGCTTCTGGGAAGAAGAAATTCTTAAAATAATCGGTAAATTAATCAAGGAACTATTTTCCCCCTGTTTTTTTGCCGTCGGCGCCTTAAAACCGCCCGACCGCCAGGCAAACGTTGACGTTTCAAAAATCCGTGAGTTCTCTTTCTTTTTCTTTTTTTAGGTTGAAATGTTTGCGACATTTAATTATTACTATTATAGCAGAAAGTTCCCTTATTTGAAAATAGAATTTTTCTCCACAGTTAATTAACACTTAACCAACAAAAAAGCTTTTTAAAGGTATTGCCAAGGTTTAAAATGTCTTTATGATTAAGATAAATTAAGACCGTTGAATTATTCAACACCCTCAAATTATAATTAAACTAAATAAAATTAAAACTTTTTAAGCTATGATGAATAATTACAATGAACTTTGGAAAGCGGTTTTAGGAGAAGTTGAGGTCCAAATTTCCCGACCAAATTTTTTAACTTGGCTAAAACAAAGTCAAATTGTCGGCAAAGACGAAAAAGAAAACACCATTTTTGTTGGTTTGCCCAACAATTTCGCCAGAGAGTGGGTAAAAAATAAATACCATAAAATTATTTTTGGTTCTTTGCGCAATTTTGATAACTCTATTAAGGGCGTGGAATATGTAATTTTTAATCCCGCCGGAACTGTTTTCTCGCCAATTTTAGAAAAAAAGTCAAAGACAGGCCTTGCTTCTGCTAATAAAGCTTCTCTGCCTCTTTTAGAGTTGAAAATTGATCCCAAAACCAATCTTAACCCTCGTTATACTTTTGAATCGTTTGTCGTCGGCTCTTCCAATGAACTAGCTCACGCCGCCGCCATGGCTATTGTCAAAGACATCGGTCAAAAATATAATCCCTTTTTTGTTTACGGCGGCGTTGGTTTGGGCAAAACCCATCTTCTTCAAGCGATGGGAAATGAAATTAAAAAATCTTATCAAAATAAAATCAATGTTTTTTACACCACTTCCGAAAAATTTGTTAGCGATGTTGTTTGGGCAATCCGCAACAAACAAATGGACGACATTAAAAAGAAATATCGCAACGTTGACGTTTTAATTATTGACGACATTCAATTCATCGGCGGCAAAGAAAGAAGTGAAGAAGAATTTTTCCATACTTTTAACGTTCTCTATGAAAACAATAAGCAAATTGTTATTTCTTCTGACCGGCCGCCGGGGGCCATTCCAACCTTAACCGAAAGGCTGCGTTCCCGTTTTGAAGGCGGTATGATTGCCGATATTACCTACCCCGATTATGAAATGAGGCTGGCTATTTTAAAAAATAAAGTTCAAGAAAGGAGCATTTTTATAGAAGACAAAATCCTGGAGCAAGTTGCTTTCAAAGTTCAGAAGAATATTCGGGAATTGGAAGGGGTTTTAAATAAAATCATTTTTTACCAAGAGTATAAAAAAGAAAAAATTGACAATCAAAAATTAGAAGAAATTATTATTGAAGCCAGTCAAACTTCTTCAAAAAACGTCACCATTAACGATATTATTAAAGCGGTGACCGATTTTTATGAAGTTTCGCCTAATGAAATTGCCAACAGGAACCGCAAGCAAGAAATTGTTGAGCCCCGGCAAATAATTATGTACTTGTTAAGGGAAATTTTAAAACTTTCCTATCCTCATATTGGGGAAAGGCTGGGCAAAAGAGACCATACCACCGCCATTCACTCTTGCGAAAAAGTTGCCCGTGACATTAACCGCAATGCGGCTTTTAATCAAAAAATAATGATGATTAAAGAAAAAATATACAAAATGTCATAACCCGTGGATAACTTGAAGATTATTTTAAAAAAATTTAATTTGTTTTATCTTTATCAACAACTTATTAAATACTTATTTTCTTTAAAAAGGATAAAAAAACATTTATCAATCTGCTTAAAAAATTATTAACCATTTTATTCACAGTTCTACAACAACAATGAAATTAATAATATTAAAAAATAATTTATTGGAAGGACTAACAACTTTGGAAAAAGCTGTGGGAAACAATACAAATTTACCAATTCTTAGAAATTTTTTAATTCAAACAGAAGGTAATAAAATAACTCTTATTTCTACTGACCTTGAAATAGCGGTTAAATATTTTCTTTCGGGAAAAATAATTGAAAATGGAAAATTAACCGTCCCTTTTTTTATTGTCAATACCATTGCCAAAAATTTAACCAGCGAAAGAGTTGATTTAGAAACAAAAGAAAAAAAATTACTTATTAAAACCGACAATTATGAAGCCACTATTCAAGGTCAAGACCCGGAAGAATTTCCTATAATTCCCAAAATTAGCAATCAAGATAAATTCTTTAAATTTAAACTGGCGACTTTTAAAGAAAATTTAGCTAAAGTTTTAGCCGCCAGCCAATATTCTAATATTCGGCAAGAAATTAATGGCGTATTTTTTAAGTATGAAGAAAAAACCTTAAAATTAGCCGCGACTGACAGTTTTCGTTTGGCTGAAAAAACATACAATCAAGACCAACTTGAAAGTAATTTTGAGAAAATAAGTTTTATTCTTCCCTTGAAAACTGCTTATGAAATTTTAAGAATTCCCGACGGTCAAGAAATAATTGTTTTTATTGATGCCAATCAAGTCCTTTTTAAAACAGAAAATCAGGAAATTATTTCTCGTTTAATTGACGGTCATTTTCCTGATTATCAATCAGTTATTCCTAAAGAATTTAAAACGGAATTAAGAATCAACCGTGAAGAGTTAATTAAGGCAATAAAACTAACAAGCGTTTTTTCCGGCGGAACCAATGATATTTCTTTAAAAATCAGTGATAATAAAAAGTTTTTAGAAATTTATTCCAATAGCGACCAGTTAGGTGAAAATCGTTATTTAATCCCGGTGAAATTAAAAGGCGAACCATTTTCTTTGGTTCTTAATTGGCGTTATTTTATTGATGGTTTAAAAATTTATCAAACCGAAGAAATAGATTTGGGTATTAATGAAGCCGACCGCCCTTTACTTATCAAATCTTCTAACGATTCTTCTTTGTTTTATATTTTAATGCCCTTGAAAAGTTAAGAAAATAAATTTATTTAGAAAAAACTATCATTGAAGTTTTTATAACCTCATTTGTTTGGTCGCTGACAATGAGTTCAATTAAGATTTGGGATGGGAAAGCGGAAGAGCCGATTTGGTAGGAAAAATGAAAGGAATTACCCTTTAGCGGTTTGGAAGTTAAAAGTTGATGATTCCAGTAAAGTTCCAGATTTTTTAAAGGATAAGGGCTGTGAATATCCGCCTTGATATTTAACGGTGAAGAAATAAAATCGCCATTTTTTGGCAGGACATTGGAGATGCTTAATTGGTCGGGCATTTTTGGGCCAACGGCAGCGGCTGGCTGGGGTTTTGTTTGAAAAAGACGGGGAAAATTTTCTTGAGCCCAAGCCAAAACCCCTTTTTCCCAATTTGAAAATTGGGGGTCGTTTTCAGGATTTAAAGGGAAATCTCCCAAAGGGTCATTTTTATTGACAAAATATAAAATGGAATGAATTTGGGAAATGGTTTTGCCGTCAGAAGCGGTTTTATAAATAAATTGACCATTGAGCATTGGTTTGTCAGGAAGTGGCCAGGGATCGGGTTTTTCAAATAATTCCGGCTGGTAATTTTTTAAGGCTTCTTGCCAAAAAGCGCTCCAAATTGGGACGGCGGCCAAGATGCTACCGCCTTTGCGAACCATTGGTGAGTTATCATTGTTGCCAGCCCAAACCCCGACGGTTAAAAAAGGAGTGTAACCAAAAGCCCAAGCATCGTGATAATCATTGCTCGTGCCGGTTTTTAGAGCCACGTCGTAATCCGGGAAAAAGGTTAAGTTTAAGCTGTTTTGGTATAAGGGCGCCCGCAGGTCCTTGTCGGAAAGAATTTGGTTAATTAATTTGATGGGTTGAGGGTCAAAGACTTTGGCGGCTTGGTCCTTATAGCTTTCCAAAATCTTTCCTTGGTTGTCCTCAACCTTAAGAATCAGGGCTTGTTCGTGTTTAATACCTTCTTGGCTCAAAACACTGTAGGCCTTAACCAAGTCAATTAATTTTATCGCTCCTCCTCCTAAAACCAATGATAAACCGTATTGATTTTTGCCTTCGGAAAGGGTGCTGATGCCAAAGTGATGGAGGGTTTTAATGACGTCGTCAACGCCGACGAGGTAAAGAACCTTGACTCCCAGGACATTGATTGATTGGGCCAGGGCTTCTTGAAAAGAAATTGGTCCTCGGAATTTGTCGTCAAAATTCAGCGGCGCGTAGCTGTGAACCGGATCGCCGGTAGTATCAAATTCAGTTTGGACGTCAAAAATTTGGGTTTGCGGCGGATAACCTTTTTGAAAAGCCAAAAGATAAACAAAAGGCTTTAAAGCTGAACCGGGTTGACGTAGGCCCTGAGTGGCGACATTGAAATTTCCTTCATTTTTTATGTCAAAATAATCTTTGGACCCGACTAAAGTCAAAATTTGACCGGTCTTTGAGTCTTCGGCCACTAAAGCCGCGTTCCCCCCCTGATAAAGTTCGGCGTTTCTTTCTGCTCCTTCCTTCACCACTCTTTCGGCAATTTGTTGGAGATTCCAATCTAAGGTGGTGATGACTTTCAAACCACCGCGCTCCACTAAATCTTCGCCGTAGCGGTTAATCAGATAATCCTTGACCGTTAAAACAAAATGAGGAGCTTTTATTAAGCCAGCGGAGGGTGGAAAAATTTTCGCTTTTTCCACTTTCGCTTGGTCAGCGGTTTTTTGGTCAATACTTTTTAAACTAACCAAACGATCAAGAATATAATTTTTCCTTTCTTCCAATTCTTTTAAATGATTGCCCCAAGGCGAATAATAACTTGGAGCCTTTGGTAAACTGGCTAAAATAGCGGCTTCAGTCAAAGTTAAATCCTTGGCTGATTTATGAAAATAATTTTGGGCAGCCGATTCAATGCCGTAAATATTGGAACCGTAAGGAATTTGGTTAAGGTAAAATTCCAAAATTTGATCCTTAGAATAAAGGGACTCTAAACGAATGGCCAAAATTAATTCTTTAATTTTGCGAGTGAGGGTTTTTTCCGGGCTTAAAAAAACATTTTTGGCTAATTGTTGAGTGATGGTTGAGCCGCCTTGGGTGATTCGGCCTTCTTTCAAATTCGTCCAAAGAGCTCTTAGAATTGCTTTCCAATCAAAAGCCGGCTCATTATAAAATTCAGCATTTTCGGCCGCTAGAGTTGTGATGACGACATTTTTAGGAATTTCGGAAAAATTAATAACCGTTCTTTTTTCTTGGCCGTGGATTTCGTAAAGAAGAATTTTGCCGGTTCGGTCGTAAATTTTTGTTGATTGACTCAAAAGATAATTGCCGAATTCGTTGGGCGAAGGCAGGTTTTTGACAATTGAAGAAAGGTAAATAACGACCAAGGCGGTCAGTCCGAGTATTAAAATAAAAACAAGTCCGAGAGTTTTTTTCATTATTGGCAATATTAAGATTAACACAAAACCCCCGGCTCGTTTAGGGATTGGGGGTTTTGTAAAAATAAATTTAAATTTCTTCGTCTATATCCGGTTCTTCTTCCTCTTCTTCTTCCTCTTCTTGAATGTCATTATCTGAATCATCGTCGGCCGGATTAGGAGAAAAATCATCGTCTTTTTTTTTCGGTTCGGTATTTAAATCTTCGTCATTTAGAAATTCATCGTCTCTTTTTTTGGCCATAACTTATCTTTTTAATTAATGGGGCAAAGCTTTAAAAACGACCTTTTATTATTATGGACATAGTATAATCAACGACTAAATTATGTCAACTTAATATTTTTGTAAGAAGAGCTGATGGCAATGGCTAAGGCGTCGGTAATGTCATCAATTTTGGGAATTTGATTTTTGTTTAAGTGAAGGAAAAAACTGACCATTTTGGCTACCCCTTTTTTGTCGGCTCGACCGTCGCCGGTAAGGGCTTTTTTTATTTCCGGCGGCGTCATTTCAATAAAAGGAATTTTTTGTTCTAAAATAGCGGCGATAATAATTCCTCGCGATTGAGCCACCTCTAAACCGGTTTTTTGATTTTTAACAAAATAAATTTTTTCTAAACCAATTAAATCAGGCCGGATTTCCCTTAAAAGTTTTTTAAAACTTTTTTGAACCGCCAAAAGCCTTTGTTCTGCGGGGTGAGAAGGAAAATTTAACAAGCCGCTTTTTAAGTAAAACAGTTGATTTTTTTCTTGACGAATTGCGCCGTAGCCGATGCGAACGCTGCCCGGGTCAATGCCCAAAATAATCATTAAATTTTATTTAAGCGTTAGTGAATACTTTTTGAACGTCGTCATGATTTTCTAAAATTCCAATTAAATCTTGAAGTTTCTTTTTATCTTCTTCATTAAGAGGTTGTTGAAATTTTGCCCGCCATTCGGTTTGAGTTTGGTCGGGTTCAAAATGCCAGCGGACGCTTCCGGGTTCAGCCAATTTAGTGTTATTTTCTTTAAGCAAATGTTTAATTTCGGCTATGGTCCGCTGTTTATTGTTGGTGATGATTTGAATTAAAATAGCTGTTCCGCCCGGCCCGTAAGCTTCTAAGGTTAAATCTTCCAGATTTTGAATAGCTTCATCAGCCCTTTTTACGGCTCGTTCAATGGTTTCTTGGGGGATTTGATGCTCTTTGGCTTTTTCAACGGCGGTTCTTAAACGGGGATTAAATTGAGGATTGGGTTCTAGCCGGCCGGCGGCGACAATAGCGGCTATAAGTTTGGAAAAAACCCGCCCTCTTTTTTGGTCAGTTGTTTTCTTTTTGATTTTTATTTGTTTCCAATGGCTATGACCGGCCATATTATGATTCTTTTTGAGTTATTTCCCGGCTGGGGATTAAACTATAATCTAGGGGTAAAGTGAAATAAACAGTTGTTCCGCGGCCCAAAATTGATTCAATGCCGATTTGGCCGCCATGTTGGTCAATAATATTTTTGGTTATATAAAGACCCAAGCCGCTGCCGTTGGGATTTACAGAAATGATGTTGGAGCCGCGGAAAAATTTTTGGAAAATATTTTTTAGTTCCTCGGGAGCAATGCCAAAGCCGGTATCTTCAACATTAACTTTAACAAAAGGCTGGTCCCTGATTTTTTCAATAGTAATAGTTAAACGGCCGTTTTCAGTATTATATTTAATGGCATTATCAATAATATTTGCCAAAGCCATGCCTAATTTTTGTTGGTCTATTTTTACTTTTATCGGCAGAGTCGGTTTTTCAAAGTAAACATTAAGACCGCGTTCTTTAGCTAAAGGCAGGGCTTCTCCTAAAATTATTTGGATAAAATTAATTAAATCAACTTCTTCAAATTGATAACCGAAGCGTCCTTCTTCCATTTGGGCGACATTCAACAAATCGTTAACAATTTTTAAAGCTCGAGTAGAAGCCTGAAAACCTTTCTGGACACTTTCTTTTAAGTCCGGTTTGTCCGACACATCTTTGATTAAATTTTCAAAAGTCCAATTAATGGCTGTAAGCGGCGTCCGCAATTGATGGGCAGCGACACTAACAAATTCGCTTTTTGAACGCAGGGCTGCCTTTTCTCGGGTTTGGTCATGAATGACTTTGATGAAATTTAAAGCCCGACCGTTTTTATCCAAAATGCGGCTTAAGGTGGTTTTTAATTCTAAAAGAGGATTTTCAAAATTTAAAATAACAACTTGCGGCCAGGAGTCGGTTTCGGAAATTTGTCTCAAGGAAGGCGCTAAAGAAGGGAAAATAGTTTGAGCTAAAATGCGGAAACGGTTGTTTTTAGCTAAACTCGGCTCAATTTTTTTGCCAAGCATTTCTTCGGCTGTCAATTGAAAGATTTTTTCCGCCGCCGGATTAAATGTTTTTAAGTAAAAATCCGGGTCATAAATAACTATTCCATCTTGAAAATTCTGAATAATTGTCTGTAAAACTTGACCACTTAATTCTTTTTCCGGTTTTGATTGAACGCCCTTAAAACTATTGAAAATAGTCATCAAGGTTAAGACCATTAAAATCGGCAAGCTGATGCCAATTATTATTGGCGGTAAGTAAAAAATATCAATGATTAAAAGGACGGCAATTAAAACTATAAAAAGAATCAAAAAAACGATTGACGGCTCGCGGCCGAAAGGGTTATTTTTCCGTTTTAAAAGAGACATTGATTTAAATTTTATTCCATTTCTCCCCAATTTTTTCCTTGTTCAGTTTCAATTTGGAGCGGAATAGATAAAGGGAAAATTTCTTCCATTGTTTTTTTAATATGGAGTTTTGCAATTTCCAGCATATCATCTTTAATTTCAAACAGCAATTCATCATGAAGAGATAAAACCATTTTAACCTTATTTTCCCATTTCTTTTCTTGGACGTCTTTAAAAATTTTAATCATGCTCATTTTTAGGATATCAGCCCCTAAGCTTTGAATGGGCATATTAATAGCCGCCCTTTCCATTTCTGATTGAATGCGGGGAAGGGTAGAAATAATGTCCCAAAACCACCGCCGCCGGCCGTTAAGATTTTTGATATAACCAAAAGTTCTAACCTCGGCTTTGATTTTTTCCTGCCAAATTTTAATTTTAGGAAAATGGCGGAAGTATTCTTCAATAAACTTTTTAGCCTCGGCTTCGTTTAAACCAGCGGCTTGGGCAAAAGATTTAGCGCCAATGCCGTAAATAATTCCAAAATTAAGGGTTTTACCCAATCGCCTGAGAGAGTCGGTAATTTGTTCCGGCGGCAAATGAAGCACCTCGGAAGCAGTTACTTGATGGATGTCCTGGTTTTGTTTAAAAACCTCTTTTAATTTATCGTCTTCCGACAATTCGGCTAAAAGCCGCAGTTCCAGTTGGGAATAGTCAAAAGAAACTAAGTGCCACCCTTTTTCAGCTTCAAAAGTTTCTCTTAAGAATTTTGCCCAAACTGACTCTTGAGGAATGCTTTGAAGATTGGGTTTTTCCGAACTGAGACGGCCGGTGGAAGTGCCTGTTTGCAAAAAATGGGTATGCAGCCGGCCATCCTTGCCCAAAAGTTTTAAAATTGGTTCAACGTAGGTATTTTTTATTTTTGTTGCCTCTCGATATTTTAAAATTAAATCAACCAAAGGATATCCATTTTTAAGTTGGTTTAAAATTGCTTCAGCCGTAGAAAAAAAGCCGCTGGCGGTTTTTCTACTTTTGGGGAATTGAATTTTTAATTTTTCATACAAAATTTGGCTTAATTGTTTGGGCGAATTAAGGTTAAAAACCAGGCCTGTTTCTTGATAAATTTTTTGGACCAAGGATTTTGATTCCAGAAGAAGCTTTTGGCGCAGTTTTTTTAATTTTATTTGATTAATATGAACGCCTCTTTCTTCTAAAGAAAGAAGAATCTTAATTAAAGGCATTTCCACTTCCCTAAAAACATAATTTAAACCGTAACTTTCTAATTTTTGGTTTAAGAAAAAATAAAGTTCTTTTAAAATTGACCCCCTTTCGCTTTCTTGGAAATTTTTTTGCAAAAAGCGTTGGTAGAGGATATCCAGGGAATAATTTTCTTGTCCCGAGTCAATAAGCCAAGCGGCTATTTTTAAATCAAACAAAGGTTCCCTAACCTCCACCTTGGCTTTTTTTAGTTCTTCCAAAAGTTTATGCCAGTCAAAAGCAATTTTTAGCCAGTTGCCGGCAAGTTTCTTTTTTAAATTTAAAGCCGTTTCCAAGTCAGAAATAATTAAAATTTGGTTTGTTTCAATTATGTCCATTGGCGCCGGCTTTGGGGATTTTGTTTGAAAAAGAGTTTGGTTAGGCAGGGGCTGATTGATTATTCTTTTAATTAAACTTTGAAATCCCAAGAGGCCGAAATATTTGACAACCTTTTCTAGGGGCAAGCCCGGATAATCCAAAGTTTTAAGATTAATTTTAAGAGGCACTTTATCGGAGAGGACGGCTAGTTTTTTAGAAAAAAGGGCTTTTTCTTTTTGAGGAAGAATTTTTTTAGCCAAAGAATCCGCGGGGTTAATTTTTAAAAAAACATTTTCTAAGTTTTTGTATTGAGAAAGAAGCCGGCTGGCGGTTTTGGGCCCAATGCCGGAAATTCCCGGAAGGTTATCCGAAGGGTCGCCAACCAAGCCTTTGTAGTCATTAAGTTGATGAGGTTTTAAACTAAAGCGTTCAACAACCGCCTTTTCGTTATAAGTAAATGTTTCGCTTACCCCTTTTTTAAGGAATTGAACAACCACTTTGTCTTTTTCCACTAACTGAAGAGCATCAAGATCGCCGGTTAAAATGACTATTTTGAGGTCAGGAGTTTTTTTGAATTTTTTGGCTAAAGTGGCAATAACGTCATCGGCTTCAAAGCCGGCTTTTTCAAAAGTCCTGATGCCGAATTTTTCAAAAAGTTCGTGAGCTTTAATAATTTGGCTGATTAATTCCTTAGCCGCGGGGAGCCGGTGGGCTTTGTAACCTTCAAACATTTCTTTGCGGAAGGTTGTTTCCGGTCGGTCAAAAGCCGCGGCCAGGTAATCGGGTTTTTGTTCTTTGATGATTTTTATTAAAATGCTTGCCAGTCCGTAAAGAGCATTAACCATTTCCCCTTGCGGCGAGGTTAAAGCCGGCAGGGCGTGGAAAGCGCGGTGAATTAAGCCGTTGGCGTCAATAAGAAGAAGAGTTTTCATAAAAATTATTTATTTTTTGTTTTGATAAGAATAAGACGTTGATTGATTTCTTTTCCGTGCTGAAAAGTGAGCCAAATGGCATTTTTGGGCAGTAAATTTTTGATTTTTTCCGCCCATTCAATAAGAACAATGTTTTGGGGATTTTTAATAATTTTATCAAATTCCAAAATTTTTAAGTCTTTTCGGGAACTTGAACGATAAAAGTCAAAATGATAAAGATAGCATTTTTGAGAAGCAGAAAAAAATTTTCTCATGATGAGAAACGTCGGACTGGTAATTCTTTTTTTAATGCCGAAGCTTTTGATAAAACCGCGGATAAAAGTTGTTTTGCCGGACCCCAATTCGCCCATCAAACCCAAGACCAAAGCTCCTTGAGAGCGAGGTTTTTTTTCTAAAATAGTTTGGACAAAAAGGCGGGCAATTTTTTGAGTGGATTGCCAAGAAGAACTTTTTAATTTAAAACTCATTGATTTAAATTAAAGCCGAGCAACGGTTAATTTTTAAATGTTCGTAAGCCAGAGGAGTGGCTAAACGGCCGGCCGGCGTTCTTTTAAGCATTCCTAAACTCATTAAAAACGGTTCGTAAACTTCTTCAATAGTTTCAATTTCTTCGTTTAAGGCCGCTCCTAAAGTTTTTAAACCCACTGGCCCGCCGTTGAACTTTTTTATCAAAACTTCCAAAAAATAGCGGTCGGTTTTTTCCAAACCTTTTTCGTCAATTTCCAATAAGGTCAAAGTTTCTTGAACGGCTTTTTCATCAATAATTGACCGGCTATTTACCTGGATGTAATCGCGGCAGCGTTTTAATAAACGGTTGGCCACGCGGGGCGTAAAACGCGAGGATTGGGCCAATTTTTTGGCCGCCTTTTCAGTAATTTCCGCTTTTAAAATTTTAGCCGATCGCCTAATTATTTTTTCCAAATCCGAAGGATTGTAATAGTCAAGCTTAAAAGTGCCGCCAAAGCGGGAACGTAAAGGAGAAGAAAGTAAATTGATTTTGGTTGTCGCCGCAATTAAAGTGAAAGAGGCTAAATCTAGAGAAATGGTTCGCGCCGACGGTCCTTTGCCGATAATCAAATGCAGTTTTTGGGTTTCCATGGCCGGATAAAGGGATTCCTCAATGGTTTTGTTAATTCGGTGAGCTTCATCAATAAAAAGGATTTCAAAGGGTTCCAAATTGCTTAAAATGGCGGCTAAATCGCCAGTTTTTTCCAAAGCCGGACCAGCTGTCGTTTTAATGTTGGCTTTCATTTCTTTGGCAATCAAGTAAGCTAGAGTGGTTTTACCCAAACCAGCTTGGCCGTAAAGCAACAGATGGTCGCAGGTTTCGTTTCTTTGTTTAGCGGCATCAATAATTAAACGCAAATTGCGTTTGACGTTTTCTTGGCCGACATAATCGTCCCAGCATTTCGGCCTGAGCATTGATTCTAAATTTTGGTCCTCAAGTTTTTTTTCCATTTTTGAAATTTGAAAGGCGTTGACAAACGTCATTAAATATGCTAAACTACTTACAGTTAATTATAAATAAAGAATGGCTTTAATTAAAGACCTGGGGGTAAAGGATTTATTCTTAGTCTTAGGATGATTTGGCTTTGGCTGAATCTCTCCTCGGAATAATCCTGTTTTTCTGAGCTTTCGGAAATTTTTCAAGCCTCCATGGCTTGCCCCCAGATCTTTGATTATGACCATTCAAGGGGACCGGTTAATCTTTCTACCTCAGCCAAAGAAGTTATGCCCTGCAGCGCTTTTAGCAAGCTGTCTTCCTGCATTGTTACCATTTCTTGTTTTTTGGCGGCGGCTTTTAAATCAATTTCTGTTGGGTTTTGGTAAATTAACTCTTCCATTTTTTGGTTAATGACAAAAAGTTCAAAAATGGAAGTTCGGCCTTTATAACCAAAGCCGCCGCATTGGTCGCAGCCCCGAGGTTCATAAATTTTAAAATTTTCTAGAGGTTTTTTATCAACGCGGCTGGGCAAATTTTTAATAAAGTTTTTAATTTTTTCGTTTAGAGATTGGTCAATCCTTTTTTCAACTTTGCAGACCGGGCAAAGGAGCCGAATTAATCTTTGGGCAATAACCAAACTTAAGGCCGGACCCAAAATTTGACTTTTAACGCCTAAATCTATTAAACGCGGAATCGCGCCGACAGCATCGTTGGTATGAAGAGTGGAAAAAACCGTGTGGCCGGTTAAAGAAGCGTTCATGGCAATTTCCGCTGTTTCTTTGTCTCTGATTTCGCCCACCAAAACCACATCCGGGTCTTGGCGCAAAATTGACCTGAGACCGCTGGCAAAAGTATAGCCGGCGCCCGGGTCAACTTGGGTTTGAGAAATTCCAGACAAATGATATTCTACCGGGTCTTCAATGGTGATAATTTTGATTTCCGGTTTGAAAATAAACTTTAAAAAAGCGTAAAGAGTGGTTGTTTTGCCCGAACCGGTCGGCCCGGTATTTAAAATTAAACCATTGGGTTTTTTAATTTCTTTTTTGACAATTTCCAAATCGTCGGTCCGCCAGCCCAATTCTTCCAAATTAACTTTTAAAGATTCTGGGTCCAGAATTCTTAAAACCACTGTTTCGCCCCATTCCGAGGGAATAACCGAAGCTCTGATTTCAATTTCCCGACTAGTTGTTTTGATGGTAAAACGTCCGTCTTGAGGTTGGTCGTGAATGTTAAGTTTTAAATTGGAAAGAAGCTTAAGGCGAGAAATAAGGGACTGGTAAGTTTTTAGAGGAAGTTTTTCATAAGCCGAATGAAGCAAGCCGTCAATTCTTAACCGCAGGAGGCCTTTTTCTTCAGTTGGCTCTAGATGAATATCCGAGGCTTTCAAAGATAAAGAGCCGGCTAAAATAATTTCTAAAATTTGGGAAGTTAATTTGCTTTTGGATTCGTCAATCGTTTGGTTTAGAGCCGTTAAAGTTTTAATATTTTCCTGAAAGGTTTTGAGTCTTTGAGGTTCAATATCAACTTGACCGCTAATTTCTTTCCCCTCTTCAACCGCGTATTGGTAATAATTCCAAACCGCTTTGAGACCGGAAAGGGAAGTAATAAAAATATGGAGATTATATTTTTGTTTTAAGCGAATAATTAGTTTTTGGGTTTCAGTATTTTGAGGATCAAAAGCCGCCAAAACTAAATCGTTTTTGATTGCTTGAAGCCCGGCGGCTAAACTTTTTTTAGCTTCTTCTTCGGGAATAAGGGTTAGGGCTTTAATTTCAATCGGCGTTTTGCCGCCGACCGGGTTTAAATAAGGCAAATGGAGTTTAGCTGCTCGGCGTTGGGCGTCTTGCTCTTCAGCTTTGCGCCGCTGTTTTGTTAGTTCTTCTCCTAAGTTAAAATCAGCCATTTATTTTAAAATAGCGGTTTTTTCTCTGATTGACAAGACCTTAGAGGTTGAATTCAAGAAGCTAACGCAACAAGATTTAATGCGCGGTTGTATCTAATAACAACACGATCGTAGTCTTATTAGATATTAAAATTACAAAGATAAACTTGCCTAGATATTTTAAAGTTTTTTATTCTCCTTGACTTCTGTTTGTTGATTTGGTATAATGTGGTTAGTTAACGAACCTTGAAAATTTGGTATAAGAATAGGAGGGATTTGCCATGAAAGCGCTTTTTGGTTGTTTGCTTGTCTTGGTTTTGTTCAGCAGTGGTTGTTACACTGTAACAATCCCAAGTGAAGGTGAAACTTATGAATCTTATGATTCAACAGTTTTACAAGTTTCACAATCTGCAATCCAGTTAGGGTTTTGGTGTTGCCCAAGTTACTGGAGTTACCAGTACCCTTACTATGGCTATGCTCGGGGGTATTGGTGGAACGGCTGGCCAGGGGGTTCATATCCTCTGTATAGAGGATATGGATACGCTAATGGCTGGCTCTGGCATAATGGTTGGCCAGTGGCTTGGAGTGGCTACGGTTACGGCTACGGTTACGGCTACGGATATCCTTATGCCTATGGATCTGTCCTGAGCGGAGCGAATGGATGGGGCGATTGGGATAACCAGAACTGGTTTGACCAAAGTCGCTGGCGAACAAGAAATTTCGGCGCCACTCGCGGTAGCGGCTTAAGAGGAACTGATCGTGCTAGCGCAGGAAGCGGCAGTTCTTTTACTGGAGAGCGAGCTTCTCGCCCGGGTTCAACTCGGAGCGGTTTTTCTAGCCCAAGTTGGGGTAGGACTAGAGAGCGAGCACGAGCAGTTGAAGTGGCTAAGTCATCGCGACCTTCAAGGACAGAAACTACTAGAACTTCGCCTCATAGAGGTCGTAACGGCACGGTGCGTCAGCAGCCCGGTGCTCAGTCACAGAAACCAGAAATCAGGTCACCTCAGAAGCCGCGGGATGAACGTAATCGCCAGCGGGATTACCGGAATTATTCTCCGAGTCATTCCTCCGGTGACAGTCGTTCAACTAGCGGCCATCCAGCTTATTCTCCGCCGAGCTATCCCCGTTCTTCAAGCGGGCGCCCAAGTTATTCACCGACACCGAGGAGTAATTCGGGTCGGAGCGCTCTCTCAACACCAAGAGGAAGTTTGGGCTTTACTCGCCGGCGATAATGTTTTTACTCCGTTGTTTGAGTTTCGACTCGGCAACGGAGTTTTTATTTTTTCTTTTGCCCGCTTAGTTTAAAGTGATTTAGATAAAATTTTTAGATAGATTAGATAGATTAGATAGACAGCAAAAAAACAAAGAAAAAATCTTATCCTCAATCTTGTATCATATGATACAAGATTGAGGACAGTCATTTTTATCTTATTTTACTCTATCGTCTATTCTATTTTGTTCTTCCACTGTGGTTGAACTATTTTATTTTACTCTTTCATTTTTCAATTGGACTATTCTATTTATTCTTCCATTGTGGTTGGACTATGAAGAAAATAACTTGGCTTTTTTCAAAGAAATCATTAGAATAAAGCAATGGCTTATTTGTATCAAACTTATATTTATCAGCCGATTTTACAAGCTTTAATTTTTATTTACCATAATTTAGCTTTTCACGATTTAGGGCTGGCAATTATTATTTTGACGACTTTAATCAGAATAATTCTTTTGCCCTTGTTTTATAAAGGCGCCAAAGACCAAACTTTGCTTCAGCGACTTTCTCCTCAAATTAAAAAAATTCAGGGTGACCATAAAGACAATAAAGAAAAACAAGCCAAGGCCTTAATGAATTTTTACCGCGAGCATCGGGTTAATCCTTTTTCCGGAATTTTGCTTTTAATTTTGCAGCTCCCGATTATTATCGCCTTATATCAAGTCTTTTTGAAAGGTTTGTCAGCGGAGATTTTTGGCAATCAAATGTTTTTGGGTCTGATTAATTTAGGGCAAAAAAATCTTTGGCTGGCTGCTTTTGCCGCTTTAATTCAGTTCTTTTACGGTCGGCTTTCAATGGCTCCTCAGCCGGCCGGTCAATCAGGACAAGCAGTTAATCAAAAAACCGCTTTTAATCCTCAAGCCTCAGTAACCAAAATGATGACTTGGATGGGTCCATTTTTGACACTTTTTATTTTGGTTTCTTTGCCGGCTGCCATTGGCTTGTACTGGGGAATTTCCACGGTATTTTCCTTGGCTCAGCAACTGGTCATTAATAAAAAGATTCATCAGCAATTTAAATAAATTAAGTTTATGGAAAATTCTTCAGAAAAAATAAAAACCTTAATTAATTTAATGGGATTTCCCGAGGCCGAAGTTTTGATTGATAAAGAACATCGGCGGATTTCCCTTTTAATAGAAGACGAACTGGTCAACAAAAAAATTCCCTGGCTTTTGCCGCCCCTGGAACTTTTAATCAATTTAATTATTAAAAAAGAAGGAGAACCATTTAATTTTTCCCTTGACCTTAATTATTATCGCAAGGAAAGGGAAAGATTAATTGTGGAACTGGCTCGGGCCGCGGCTCATAAGGCAATGTTGACCAAGCAGTCGGTTGAATTGCCGCCAATGAATGCTTACGAAAGGCGTTTGGTTCATTTGGAAATTGCCACTCATCCTTCGCTTAAAACTGAAAGCCTTGGTCAGGGGAAAGAACGCCATGTGGTCATCAAACACTTGGAAGAATAGATGTTATTCAAAATAAAAAATTAAAAACCAAAAATAAAAAATACAAAAAACACAAACGCAAAAATGTAAAAATTTATGGTTGATAGAAAAAATCTAAAGCGAGAATTTAAGCTCAGAATTTATCGCTATGTGATACGACTTTTAAAATTTTTAGTTAAATTACCAAATGAGCCGGTAACCCGCGAAATTAAAAGTCAACTGACCAGAAGCGGCACATCAATTGGCGCAAATTATTTTGAAGCCGAAGGAGCCAGTTCTAAAAAAGACTACTAGAATTATTTCGCCATCGCCTTAAAATCAACTAATGAATCAAAATTTTGGTTGGCTGTTTTGAAAGATAGCAATTTACTACCAGAAGAATTAAAATCAGAATCTGAACATCTTTTAAAAGAAACGGGTGAAATTGCTAACATTTTTGCCTCAAGTATTTTAACTATGAAAGGTAAAAGAAAAATTTTTTAAGTTTTTAGTTTATGTTTTTAGTTTTTGGTTTTTGGTTTTTCATTTTTCTAGTATCCGCCTAAAGGAAATTCGTAAAGATAATTGTCGTAGCGATTGATAAAGTAAAGGACGCCGTCCGGCGTAATTCTTGCGTTTGTTGCGTCAATAGCCGGAATGTTTTCTTGGCTGCTCATAAAAATTTGATTCATATCGCCACTTTCTAAATCATTGACAAATAAAGCGTCCAAAGAATAAGTTTTGCGAGAAAAATAATCATCAGGCAAAGTTGAATCCGGCAGAGTTAAGGATGAAGGGACAAAACAATAAATCGTGTTTAAATAACTGTCGCATTTTTGAGGAAAAGTCGGCGGCAAAGAAAATTGCTTTTGGTTATTAATGGCGAAAAACCGGTAAGGCAGACTGTATTTGAATAAATATTGATTGTCCTGGCTATGATAGAGCATTAAACCCAATTCCGGACCATAAAGGGTTTGAAAAGATAAGGTTTTCAAATCAAGTTTCCAAACTTTGCCGCGGTAAGAAGCCGAGGGCTTTTCCATAATTAAAAGTTGGTCGGGCGCTTGCCATTTTAAATCAATGTCTTTGAAGCGGAAGTCGCTAATAATAATTTTTATTTTCGGCGGCGAGCTTTGAAGGTCAATATTGGCAAGGCTGATATTTTGTTGATTTTTTACGAGACCAATAAGATTATGGTCTGAATCTGCCCAAGTAGCTTCTAATAAATCCGCAGGCAGAGGCCGCCAAGTCCGGTCATTAATATCAAAAATTCCCCATTGGGGTTGGCGAGGGTCGCCAAAAGCCATTAAAATTTCTTGAGCGCTAGGCGAGGGAATAATGGAATTAATGGCGGAAAAAGTTTGGGAAGAATAAAGAATGTCTTCTCCGGCTTTGGCATTATAAACTTCTCCTTTGGGGGTTAAATAAAAAATTTCTTCGGTTTCAGGAGAAAGCCAATAATTAAAAATTGGCCGGTCAGAAATTTTTTGAGGAGCCGGTTTATTTGCCTCTGTTGGCTGAATTGAACCTGGAGTTTGGATTGAAGGAGGCGAAATTATTTTTTTAGGCGTGGAAATTTGTCCCCAGAGCCAATAAACAGTTACAGCCAGAACCACTATTATCGCCAAAATAATTAAAATTTTATATAAAGGTTTCATAATTAGTTGGTGCAAATTTTTAAATCATCATCATAAAGTTTCTCAGTCTTGTCAGTAATCTTTTCTGGCAAGTCAATTTGTTTGAAAAGATAACATAAAATAGTAAAATTGCCTTTGGTTAGAGAAAAAGGAATAAAATGAGGGCCGGTGTCAGGAGTAGAAACGGAGCCAGTTCCGTAAAACAAGTAATAAAAGTATTTAGTGCCTTTGTGGTCAGTCCAGTTTATTTTTTTGCACTTAGCGAGTGTTTCTTGAAAATCTTTATAATCATCGCCGCAGATAGCCCTAGAAGTGGTAGTAGCAATAGGCTGTGTTGAGGTGACCCCGCTGATTTGCAAAGTCACCAACTGGGGATTAATTGTTGTTAAGATTAAATAAGCGCCAAAAAGAAGAAGCAAGCCCCAAAGAGCTGAATAGATTCTGCCCAAAGCGTCTCTTTTTTTATCCGGCGAAGCGGCAGACATAACCGCGTATTGGACAGCGCCGAAAACAATCATTACCAAAGCCAGCATTCCGACAATGCCCAAGCCGAAATTGTAAAGGCCCTGAATATAAGTGAAAAGATAATTAGGGTTTTGCTTGAGAATTTCAGGAGTGACGTCGGGGAATGTAGATGTAGCCGCTTGAGCTTGGTTTTTTATAGCCAAAAATGTCCCCCAAAGAAAAAAATTAATAATTAAAAATATAACAATTTTTTTCATTGACTCAGATAAAAAGTTAAACTTGTTTCCTGAGGCGGAATTAAAGGACTGGTTTTGTTTTCCACCCCGGCGCCGATTCTAAAGCTATTATCAGTATTAGCCCAATCTTTGCTTACAGTTAAAATCACCGGATTTTGGTTGTTTAATTCTTTTTGAAAATGAAGATTAATTTTCCAGAAGAAATTAAAATCCTGAAAATTGTTAGCATTGAAAAAATAAGGAACAGAACGAAGAACTATTTGTTCCCCTTCTTTAAAAGTTTTGATTGGCGAAGGGTAATCAATAATTACTTGAGGTTCAGCAATATTAACGCTGACGCTGTTGCCGTAATTGTTTTGTTCCAGTTGAATCTCCGTTCTCACTAAATAAGGGCCGAGCCAGTTTACCGGGACATTAATTAAAATTTCTTTTAAGCCAATTCCCCGATTAAAATATTTATTGTTAACATACCAAAGAAAGTCCGCCTTGCTGATGTCAATAATTTTATTATCTTTTATTAATTCGGCGCTTACTAAAATTGGAGTCATCGGCGTGGCTAGGGCTTTTAAGGGGTAATCAGCGGGGAAATAATTATTGGCTTGCCAGGTTAAAATGACTTGAGTTGAAGGTTCGGAAGTTTGGGCTTTGGCTTGAACCAACAATCCCAGAGAAATAATGATTATGATAAAAGTTAAAATTTTCTTTTTCATTTTTGTTGTTCTTCCATGCCTTGTTCTTCTAAACCTTTGGCGGCTAAAATTTGTTCGGGATTAGTGGTAATAATCTGGTCCTCGGTATAAGAAGGAATGATTTTGATGGCCGCTCTTTTTAAACCGGCAAAAAATAAACCTTCGCCAATGCCAGCTTCCAGAAGAAGAGCTTTTTCACCTTCGGTTAAATCAAAAGTTTTAGCCACAATATCAATATTGGCCGGCGCTTGCTTAAGCAATAATTGAATGGTGGAATTGGTGATAATCGGTCGGCCGTATTCGGAAGTTAAGAAATCGTTGACGTCTTGGGTAATGGTTGTTACCCCCAAATAATATTTTCGGCAGCGTTTAACCAGACCAAAGAGGAAAGCGGCGCTGTCTTTATATTTCATCATCCACCAAGCTTCATCAATTATCAAAATCCGGCGTTTTAGTTTTGAGCGAATGAGATTCCAAATGAAGTTTAAAATAACATACATTGCAATCGGTCTGAGTTCGCTTTCCAAATCCCGAATGGAAAAAACTATCAAGCGATTTTTAATGTCAACATTGGTTGGTTGATTGGTAAAACCGGCATAAGAGCCGTGAGTGAATTTATCCAAGCGTTGGGCTAAGGAACGGCCGCCCTCGGTATTTTGAAGAACAGTTTGAAAATCTTCAAAAAGCGGCGGTTGAAGTTCGGTTGAGCCGAAATTTTCCGGCGTGATATCGCGGGAAGCATAAACGTCGTTAAGAGCCCGGTCTAAAAGCGCATCTTCTTCGGGCGTGATTTCTCCAAGCATTAATTCAATTAAGCCGGTTAAGTTTAAAATGTGGGATTTAAAAACATCGGCCGGCTCTTCATTTTCGGGAATAATGGGAATGTCAAAGGGATTAACGTGTTTTTCCGAAGTGAGGGAAATTTTAAACACTGAACCGCCAACCGCGTCCGCCAAAGTTTGATATTCATTTTCCGGGTCAATAACAATAACATCGGTTCCAATCATCATTGAACGGATAATTTCTAATTTGGTGGCATAAGATTTACCGCTGCCGGCCTTGGCGAAAACAACCGAGTTCGCGTTCTCCAAAGAAAAGCGGTCAAAAATAATCAAACTGTTATTATGAAGATTTAAACCGTAAAGAACTCCTTTGTCCGAACTTAATTCCGGCGAAACAAAGGGAAATAATGATGAAGCTGGCAAAGTATTAAGGGGAGTGTAAATGCCTAATTTGTCTTGACCAAAAGGGAAAACTGAATTTAAACCTTCAATTTGGCGGAAAAGAGCCGCTTTAAGATAAACCAATTTACTTTCCAACCGAGAAGTTAAGGTGTTTTCTAATTTTGATAATTCTTCTAAAGTGGTGCCGTAAATAGTGATATAAACTCCGACCTCAAACATTTTTTCTCGGGCTTGCTGAAGCGCGTCTCTAAGATTTTCTATGTCTTCGTGGGCGGTTTCCAGAAGCGGGTCGCGCACCATTCCTTTTTCTCCTTTTTCTCCCATTTCCGCTTCAATTTCCGCCACTCGTTTTCTTAAGCTTTTAAGGGCTAAAGCCACATCCAAAGGATGCATAAAAATACTAATATCCATCATTTCGGTCAGCTCAATAATTGAAGAAAACCAGCCGCTTGAAAGGTAGCGGGGATAAGTGAAGATAAAAAAGGATTTAGCGAAATAATCGCCCAATTTCAAATAGTTGGATTCTATTTTTAAACCGGCCGGCGCTATTACTTGAACCGTGTCAGCCGCCGAAGGCTTATAAGCTTGAGGCAATTTTATTTTAACCATTATTTTTTTTGTTTATTCTTTGTTTTTTTCAGACCTTTCAGGCAGGGATATTTTTCTTTCGGTTAATTGGGGATTATATAAATTATAAAATAATTCGATTAATTCTTCATCGTTTAAAATAGCGGCTTTTAATCCTATTTGGTTCAAGGCGCTTAAAACCTGGTCGGTTCTTTCGCTTAATTGCTGAAGAGACTGAGAAGAAGTCAATTCAGTGTTCGGTTGGGAAGTTTTTTTCTTTTTAATAAATTGGAAAAGACCGGAGAGTCCCCCGCCGCCGAAACCGCCAGCTGCTTGAATATTTATGGGACTGGCATCATAAGTGACAACAACGAAGAATTTTTTGGTAATAATGGCGTTTTGTTCCACAAAAGTTCTAATAAAATTAACGTACTCGTCAAGCTGGATTTTTAAAAGTTCGTTAGGTTCTTTTTCTTTAAACTCGGCCATCTTTTGAAGATAGTTTTCAATGTTAATTTTCCGGGAATGAATGAAAAATTGAATTGGAAAATCAAGCATGTTCAAAAAATTTTGGAAACCGCTGGTTATTAGATTTTGCTCGGTTTCGGATTTTAAATCAAAGTTGATTCCGCTCGTAATTAAAATTTGGCGCAAACCGCCGCCTTTTAAATAAACAACGCTGTCGCGGATTTCTTTAACTTCTACAAATTGTTGAGTTGAAGGTTGAGAGCTATTCATTGATTATATTTTGAGAGTGTTGATAAGACTTCGGCTGACATGCTCGGGATGAAACTATTGAATAGTTATTCAATAGTTTTACTTTATCAATAATTGACTTTTTTGACAATTTTCTTTTCGCCGGTTTTTTCCCGAATTAAACCGTAGCGAGATGGCGTTTTTTGAACCGGAGGATGTTTCGGGGCGGTCATAATTCTTTGAGCCGCGGCTTTTAGTTTTTCTTGAAAACTCAATTGTTTCCGGTTTTTTTCTAAAAAGTCTTCGGGGATTTCTAAGGTGGTTTGAGGAATTTCTCTTCCCCAAAGATAAATTTTCGGCCGCCAAAAATACTTAATGGCCGAGATTAAAATAAGAGGAAAACTTTGGCCGTTAATTTTTAAAAAAGCAAAAGCCAAAGCCAGAACTCCGACAATTAAAGTGATAATGAACCAAACAAAAAAATTAAAAATAGAAAAAGCCAAGAAGCTGATGCCGGCGGCCGCGCCGATGTAAAAAAATTGGACCAAAGTTAAAGGGCCGACGATTTTCGGTTTGGTTTCAATAAATTGAGGAACTTGGAATTCCATTTTTTAGCGTAGGTCAATAATGTTGCCCTCTACTTTGACCTGATTTTGGGAGTCTTTGGAGTTTTTAGAAGAAGGTTTTGGGTTTAAGGTTGGAAAAACCGGCGGGCTTTCGGTTTTTGGAGCTTCGGTTTTTGGAACTTCGGGTTTTGGAACCGCGGGTTTTGTTTCGGCTAGTTTTTCTAAAGGAATTTTAAAAGCTTCCAAAACAGGTTCTTTTTCAAGAATTGGTTTTGGAGAAACAATAACATCTTCTTTTTTTTCAAAAGGTTTTTCAAAAGGTTTTTCAAAAGGGTTGAGAGGGGTTCTAAATTCGCTGTAATGAACTATTCTTTTTGGCGGCGTTTCAATTTTTGATTTAAGGGTCTCAAGTTTGGTTAAAATTGTTTCCGGGGAACTTACTTCCGCTTTGACGGTCTCAGACAACGGTTTGGGGAAGACCTTTTTAAATAATTGAAAAGGCAGAGAGAAAGTTTTAAGAAAAGGCTTGGATTTTTTCTCAATGGGTTTGGCAACCTGTTCCAGAGGTCGCTCTTGTTGGAGAATAAAAGGCGCGGGTTTGGTTTTTAACCTTTCAGTCAAGGGAACTACTGGTATTGTTACCGGTTTAACCAAAGGTTTTTCCGCTTTGGAAATTTTGACTTCCGCGGCCGGTTTTTCTTCAGCGCTTACTTTAATTTGTTTTAAGGGTAGAGTTTCTTCTTTTTTCTCAATAATTTCTTCCAGAGAAATCGTTTCTTCCTTAGGGAGAATCCCAAATTGTTTTTCAAATTCTTCATCTTCTTTTTGAATTTCTTCCAAAGTTTTAGCGTCCGAGACATCAAATTCATTTAAATTAATTCCCCAGCTTTCCAAATCATGGCGCTTTGGCTCCAAGATTTTTTCTTTAATTTCTCGGCTAATGGCTTTGGCGCGAAATTGACTCGCCGGAATTTCTTTGGCTAGAGCGGAAATAAAATCTTTGATTAATAATTCTTTTGTTTCCAGTTGAAACAGCAATTCGGGAATGGCGTCAATATTATAAAATCCGCTTCTTTTATTAATGTCAGCGATAAAAGCAATTACCCGGGGAGAACTGAAATATTCACGGATTCTTTCGGGAATATTTTGAATATCAATAGCCATTTTAATTAAGGAGTGTAAGAAATAGTGTTTCGCCAGTGCGGCCTTTGGGAAGCGGATTCATAATTAGACCAGGCCCTATTTTTATCCGGCTCGGATTTTATGGCGTCCAGCTTGGACTTTAAGCTTTTGTCAGTAGTTTGTTTTTGCTTAATAAGATTTGCGAGCTTCGCTTGAGCGGCTTGCTTGGCTGCGCCAGCGGGAGCTGCTTGGGCTAATGAGTTTTGGTCGGCGATATCTTGTTTTAATGTGTCTATAGTTTTTTGGTATTTTTTAATGTCCTCAATTTCCATAAATCCTTTGTTTAGATCATTATCGCCCAGGGTTGTAATCCAGGCAGCAGCAACAGCATCTTTCTTTTCTTTAGGAGCAAAATCTAATTGGCTAATATGATTTAGGGAAAGATTATTAGCGATTTCCGGCTTTCCCAAACTTTCCTTGTTGAGGTCAGAAACATCTGGAACCCTTTTCATTACTTGTCCAATGTCTTTATTGAAAGCTTGGGCATATTGCGGCTGATGTTTTAAGAACTCGTCGCCGCTGTTGGTTTGTTTTAAGGCCTTCAGGATTCTGTCTTGTGTTGATTTCTTCAATTTGTCCCAGGCGCCTTTTTTCTCTGCTATAGCCAAACCCAAGCCGCTTAATTCTTGAGGTCTAGCTGTTGGCATTTGGCGATCAGCAGTCGCCACCAAATCTTCGGAAGTTCGGGACTTGGCTTTTTTGTATTCCTCTTCCGTTCCTTTGGCGAGTTTTTCTTTAGCTCGGCTAGAAACGCCGGAAATACCAGTGAAAGCCCGACCAACAACAGGAATTGTTCTTAATTCCTTGCCAAATATTTTTTTGCCTCCGGCTCTTTCTAGAGCAGTTTTACCTTCTTCATCAGTTCTGGCGGTTAAAAGCCTGTCGCGACCACTGGCTGCTTTTCTGCCGGCCCAGGCCTTGGTCTTACTGCCCATTGCTTTACCTTGGGTTCCCGCCCATTTAACAGTCGTGTCGGCAAAACCTATGCCCATACTTTGAGCCGCGATTAAACCTCCGACTAAAATTGCCAAAATTAAAAACATTTGAGCGCCTTGAGTAAAAATAGTTTCCAAAGGTCCGGCAAGGCCCAAATACATATCTGATTGTATAATCGTAATGGGATGGTCTTTTAAAACTTGAGCGCTTCTGACAGCTAAATAAACGAAAAAAGAGGCCGCCGGCGCAAAAAATACCCATTTGATAAAACTATTCCACCATTTTTTTGTTTGTTCGCTCCATTGGGGCACAATCCAAAAAAGCCAGGTAATAGGCGAAATAACTAAAAGAAAAGAAAGCTCAAAAAATCTAATGAAAAACAAAATAGCCAGAATAAAAAGAACTATTGCTCCGACGACAGTAAAAAGAAAAGTAAATAATATGCTGGCGATGCCAATGAAAAAAGCCTCACCAACATTTTCAAAATCAGGCGGCGGTGATGGCGTCGTCGGGTTAGTTGAAGCCATTAAAAGTTTTTGAATATCAAAAGCTCCGGCTAAAGTGACGGCTAAATTTTTGGGGCTGATACTGGCGGCGTTGAGGAAAAATTGGGTGAAGACATTGGCAAAATCAATAAAAACTTTGCCAATAAGCAAGCTGAAATTAACCAAAACCGCGGCGACAATTAATTTTGACAAAAGGTCTTTGGCTCCGTATTTTTGAATTCTTAAAATTGTGGCAAAAGCAATAATAATAATGACTAAAACAAAACCTAAGTTCGCAATATCCCTAACAATGCCCCAGCCAATGCTTACCACGGGATTAGCCGAACTGACAATGTGGAGATTTATATCAAAGGCTATATTGACAAACATACTAGCCAAACTAAAAAGCAGTCCGCCTATCCAGCCAATGACAGAATTAACAACGGTAAAGAAAAGGTTTAAAGCATTGAATAAAATTTTTGTTTCACCAAACAGTGCTCCTGCTGGCAGAGGAATAGCAACAAAAATAAAAATTAAAAAAACAGCGGCAAGCCAAAAGTTTTTAAAAAAATTCTTTTTCATAATTTGGCAGTTAAATCTTGGCAATTTCGTAACAAGAAAATCTCGCCTTTTAAAAGTTTAATTTTTAGGGAGGACATTTTGGCAATTGACTTATAGTTTTGTTAATTTGGTCTAGCAAATCTTGAGAAGTACTTTTAAAAGAAACCGAGTTGTTATAATGCTGCTCTATGGCGGAGGAAAGGATGACTAAATCTCTCGCGTTAGTGATGGTATTTAATTTATTTCGGTCGTCAGTGAGATTTGTTTGAGTTAAAGCCAGACTGGCAAAAACTT
>PEUU01000020.1 GCA_002781185.1 Candidatus Jorgensenbacteria bacterium CG03_land_8_20_14_0_80_38_39
GCCCTCGCTTTCCGCCGCCGAATTTCGTATTTCGCCTTGCGAAATACGCCGCCAAAAAAAGTTTTGTTTGCCTAAATTCATTTTATTTGGTAGTATAAGAATACAGATAATAACCTTATATACTATAATACTACCAAAACTTTATTTATATGACAAGTGGAAAAACAATCAGCGAAAATATCAAGAAAATGCGCGCCAAGCTTGGCTTAACGCAAGATGATTTAGCCAAGAAAGCGGATATTAAATATACAACGCTTATGAAAGTCGAAAGTGGCACCGTTAATAAACCAAGCGTTCAAACTATGGATAGAATCGCCAAAGCGTTGTGCGTTTCAATTGAGGATTTGATAAAATAGTTTTGTATTGTGTTAAAATTAAAAGGTCAATTATAAATAATTTAAAAATTAAATTAACTAATATGAATATAAACTGGAAAATTTTAACAGGTATTGCAATACTTTTGGCGATTGTGATTGTTGGCGGTATTTTTCTATTTCGTGAAGGAACAATTTCTTTGCCGGAGCCAAAACCAAACCTCGCAGATATTAATAATGTTGTGGAGGCCAACAATCAATTTGCCTTGGATTACTATTCTAAATTAAAAGACAAAGATGGGGACAACATTTTCTTTTCGCCATTTAGCATCTCTAGCGCCTTTGTAATGACATATGAAGGAGCAAAAGGACAAACAGCCGAAGAAATACGGTCAGTGTTTTATTTCCCAGAAAGTAGTAATTTAAGACGAACAGAGTACACAACGATTTTTGATGAAATAAATAAGGGAGATAAAAAATACAAACTTAGCAGTGCTAATGCTCTTTGGGCTCAAGAGGATTACCAATTTTTAAAGGACTATTTTGACAGTGTAGAGAAATACTATGGAGGAAAAGCCACAAATCTTGATTTCAAAAAAGACCCAGAAGGGTCGCGAGTAACGATAAATAACTGGGTGGAAAACCAAACAAATGACAAAATCAAAGACCTAATCCCTTCAGGAATAATAAAAACAATGACCAAATTAGTGTTGACAAATGCCATTTACTTCAAAGGAGAGTGGGTCAAGCAATTTAGTAAAAATGACACGAAGGAAGAAAATTTCAGAACAAATAAGAACGGGACTGTTAAAACTCAAATGATGCAGCGTACAGACGATGAAGCTATTTTCAATTATGCTGAAAACAGTAATCTTCAAATTCTTGAAACGCCGTATTCTGGAGAAGAACTGTCTATATTACTTCTGCTTCCCAAGGGCGATAATTTAGAAAAATTAGAAAGTTTACTTAGCACCAAAAAATTGTCAGAGTGGAGAAAAGATTTAGAAGAACAGAGAGTTAAGGTATTTATTCCTAAATTCAAATTTGAAACTAAATATTTCATGGCTGACGACCTTAAAGCGATGGGTATGCCGATTGCTTTTTCTGACTCAGCAGATTTTTCTGGAATGACCGGAAAAAGAGATTTAAAGATTAATGAGGCAATCCATCAAGCTTTCGTTGAAGTAAATGAAGAAGGGACAGAAGCAGCCGCGGCCACTGCCGTTGTTATGAGGCCGGTAGGAGGCGCTGCCGGTCCCCAAAAAGAACCCAAAATACCAGTATTTCGAGCTGATCATCCCTTTATATTTTTGATTCAGCAAAAAAACACCGGAAATATTTTATTTATAGGCAGAGTTGTTAATCCGAATTTATAGAACTTAAAGGCGGCGCGCCAGTTTCACTGGCACGAAATTCGGCGGCGGCGGAAAGCGAGGACGGGCCCCGAAGGAGAAACTTCGTTTCCCTACGGGGTAAACAAAAATTCTTGCTTTTTGCTTGCCCCGTAGTAAGCCGAAGGCTTTACTATGGGGCCCGCCCGAGCGTTCAGTTTGGCGCGCGAAGCGCGCCGTCAGTTCCGTTCAAAAAAGGTTCGGATTTCGTCAAACAAACGCACTAAAGAAAATTTGGTGTATTTATATTCCTCCACTCGAACTTACTTTATAGGTCCGGATTTGGTCAAATAAATGCACAAGCTTGAATTAACACCTCGGCCTCGCCGGCATTTCCTCGCCTCTCACTTGCTCTTGGTAGAGACGCGAATTTTTTTGGTTTAAATGATTTTCTATTAGTTTAAATATTTATTGAAGTTCAACTTCCATAGTTGGTTTATGGAAAAATTATTATGGAAGTTGAACTTCAATAGAATTTCAGTGAAAATCAAATGTCTCAGATATCCCACATATGTGGGATATCTGAAGACTCAAAAATTAGAAAGATATCCTTGAATTGAAATAATGAACTAGCTTTTATCAGCGATAGCAAATAAAAGCTAGTTCAAATTTAAAGATTGAAAAAAGAAAAACAAAAAACCGATATCAGGGGGTAAAAAAAACAGAAAATCCATATCAGAGGATAAAATAAAAAAGAAAATAAAAAACCGATTCTTGACTTTTTGATTTTGGTTGTTTAGATTAAAAACGTTCGTTGAAAAATTATCCGAAACCAAAAATTGAAAGGGACACAAGATGAGAACGAAAACGGAGGGTTTTGAAGTTATCCCTGGTCTAACAACCTGGGCCAACAATTTTTTAAAAGAAGCCACACCAAAAGGGGTGTATAGCTTCTATCTCGGGGACCATTTTTTTAATGTCCCCTTAAAAGAGTGGACCCTTCCTGAGTTTGGGGAAGTGGTCCGAGAACAAGTTCAGGCTGAGATAGATATTAACCATCTCGGTCCAGCTCTTTTCATCGCCTTACGCGATAAGAATGGCTGGATTGAAGAGAGCAGATGGTCTCAATCTTTAATTGAGGTCTATCAATCAATTTAATATATTGAAGCCGTTAAAACTAAAGAGCGGCTTCTTTTTTATTTATTTTAACCAAAATTGAAGAAAGCAGAAATTTTATTAAGAAAAAAGAAAGGAGAGCTATTAAAAAACCTCCTAAAATATCCGAAAGCCAGTGAACGCCGGTAAATATCCTGGCTAAGCCGTTTAGAAAAGCCAAAATAAAAAACCAAATTCCCCAACGCCGGTTAAAGTAAAACAAAACAAGGGCAAGGGCAAACAAGAAAGCCGCGTGACCGGACGGAAAAGAAGCGCCGGATTCAGGAATTAAAGAAGTAATTCCCAAAAGCTCAAACGGCCGAGGCCGATAATAAAAAAACCTAATAACTTCCGTTAAAATTCCCCGGGAGAGAATAAGGCAAAGGCCGGAAAAAATAAAAACCAGCCATTTTTCCTTCCAGGGTTTCTGCTTAAAAATAAAAACGAGGACGGCAAGAACCAAAAAAATAGGAAGATATTTGGCTAAAAAAACAGCCAAAGCGTTAATCAAGGAAGAAAAACCGCTGAGACTAAAAATAAATCTGAAAATAGAAATATCCAAAGACATAAAAACCAAAATTAGCGCCGGACAAAAGGCAAAAGACCTATTATTCTGGCTTTTTTTATGGCCCGGGCCAAAAGGCGTTGATGTTTGGCGCAAACGCCGCTATGCTGCGGGTCAATAATTTTTGCCTGGCTGGAAACAAAACGTTTTAAGACTTCAATGTCTTTATAATCAACTTCTTTTAAATTTTGTGAGCAAAAAAAACACTGTTTCATGCTAATGTTGTCCCGCCTAAATTTTGTTCTCCAAAACTTTGGCGGGGACCAAACCTTTTAAAAGGGAATGTCTTCTTTGGCTTCTTTGGCTTCTTCTTCACCCAAATCAATTTCCGGCAATTTTTCCTCTTTTTCTATTTCCTGATTAAAATCAGGGGCGGCATCAGCCGGCGCAAATCCGCCACCCCCGGCTGAACGAGGACCCAACTGCATTCGCTCGCAAATAACCTCCGTGGTTCTTCTGTTTTGGCCCTGCTGGTCTTGCCAAGTTCTAGTTTGCAAACGACCTTCAATTAAAACTAAACTTCCCTTTTTCAAAAATTGATTGGCTACTTCCGCTTGCCTGCCCCAAACAACCACATTGTGAAACTGAGTGTCTTCCTGGCGCTGACCATTTTTATCCACCCAAAATCTATTTGTGGCCAAAGAAAAATTAGCCACTGATTTGCCGTTCGGCGTTGAACGCAATTGAGGGTCGGCTGTTAACCTCCCTAAAAGAAAAATTTTATTTAAATTCATAATTTCTTTTCAAAGATAAAATTTTCTCCAAAACCGACCTTTTAAATTTACCCCGTATAACAACTGCGATAGGTCTGACTCAATTTCTCCATATAAAGGATACCATATTAGTGAGAAAAGAACTATATCAAAATCTGAAACAGAACAATGAATCAGCCAGAAATTGCAATCGCAGTTGTATTACGGGGTTTACTGGAGAATTTCTTCAATTTTCTTTTCTAAGGCCTCATTAGTCAAAACTGGCTCAAAAGGTTTTTTGACTTCTTTCTTGGGAAACGGCTGACGGCCCCGGCTTTTTAATACGGCTACACCTCCAGATTGTTGCCCTTCTTTAAAAGGAAGATTTAACAAAATAAAACGAAGAATTGTTTGTTCCCCTTTTAAATCTTTTTGAAACTCAATAATTTCAGCCGGGTTGGCTAAAAATTGAATGAAATTAAAAAAAGCCGACTGAATTTTTTTAATAGGATAAGCTAAATTAACCTTGACTATTTCCCCTTCTTCAGTAATAGAAAAATTCCGCTTTTCCAAAAGATTTTTAACAATTGGACTGTCTTCCTCCAAAAGCAAAAATCCTAATTCGTATTTCCTAACTTCCTTTTCTGAATTTTCGTTATTCATCTTCTTCTTTTTCTTCTACTTTATCAGCCTCTTTGCTCGGTGTCAATAAATCCTTGGGAATGCCTCGAAAAGCCGTACCGACCGGTATTAATTTGCCGATAATGACGTTTTCCTTTAAGCCGCGTAAATAATCGGTTCGGCCTTCGGTGGCGGCAGTGACTAAAACCCGGGAAGTTTCCTGGAAAGAAGCGGCGGAAAGAAAACTTTCGGTTGTTAAAGCCACGCGGCTAATCCCCAAAATTTTTTGCTTGGCTTTGGCTAAATTTCCTTTCAGCTGTTTCATTTCTTTATTAATTTGCAAAAATCTGGATTTCTCCATTAAATCGTTAACCATTATCTCCGTATCGCCAGGGTCAGTAACCAAAACCCGGGAAAGCATTTGCCGAACAATAACTTCAATATGCTTGTCATTTATTGAAGCGCCAGCCGAAACATAAATTTTTTGAACTTCGTTAATAATATAACGCTCTAAGGCTTCTATTCCCTGGTAAATTAAAACATCTCTTAAATTAAGAGGACCTTCATATAAAGGTTGACCTTTATACACCCTCTCTCCTTCTTTAATAAGAAGGTTGACATAAATTGGAACTGGATATTCCACGATTTCGGATTTTTTGCTTTTAGATTTAACTGCTTCCTGAATTTTAATAATTTTTTCATTGCCTTTTTCTTCTATGACTTTCACTTTACCATCGCCTTTGGCTAGTAAAGCCGCTCCTTTGGGCGGACGAGCTTCAAAAACTTCTTCCACTCTTGGTAAACCATAAGTAATATCCATACCGGCTATTCCGCCAACGTGAAAAGTTCGTAAGGTTAATTGCATCCCCGGTTCGCCAATTGACTGAGCGGCAATAATGCCGATGGCTTCACCAATGTCAATCGGCTTGTTGCGGCTCAAATCCAAGCCGTAGCAAGCCGAACAAACTCCAAAAAAGGATTTACAAGTTATTGGTGAACGAATTTTAACTGATTCCAGACCGGATTCTTGAATTTTTTTAGCTTGTTCCTGAGAAATTATTTCACCGGCTCGGACGATAAGTTTCCGGCCGATTCTAATATCCTCCAAAGCTGTCCGGGAAAAGAGACGTTCAGCAAAATTATAATTATACTCATCGCTTTCTTTTCGAACGATTTCTATTCCTTTGTTCGTGCCGCAATCTTTTTCTTTAATTATCAAATCTTGGGCAACATCCACCAAACGCCGGGTTAAATAACCAGCCTGGGCGGTCTTCAAAGCCGTATCCGTTGAACCCTTTCTGGCACCGTGAGTGGCAAAAAAGTATTCCAAAACACCCAAACCTTCTTTGTAAGACGATTTGATAGGCAATTCAATGATGCGCATATTAGGGTCTTGAACCAGCCCTTTCATTCCCATCATTTGATTAATCTGAGACCAACTGCCGCGGCTGCCGGAATCAATAATGCTGAAAATAGGATTGTCCGGAAGTAAAATTTTAGAAACCTCCTTGGAAACCTCTTCGTTAACTTTTGTCCAAAGTAAAACAGCTTTTTCTGTCCGCTCTTCTTGGGTTAAAAGCCCTTCCTCAAGCTGAGAATTAATTTCTTCCATTTCTTTTTCGGCCCGAGCTAAAATTTCTTTCTTGGCGGGCGGGGTAAGAACATCGCTCATATTCCAAGTAATGGCTGATAAGGTGGAATAAGAAAAACCCAGGTCTTTAATTTTATCCAAAAAAACATAGGCAGATTCCGGGCCGCATAATTCAATAATTCTAGAAACCACTCGGGAAAGAGCTTTTTTGTTCATTGTTTCGTTGACGAAACTTAACTCAGCCGGCAAAGCCCGGTTAAAAATCAACCGGCCATAAGTCGTTTCTATTAGTGATATTGAATCGCTATTTGAATTCTTTGGATTGGGAACTTTTATCTTGGTTTGAATGTCAATAAAACCGTTTTCATAAGCTAACATTGCTTCTCTTTCATCGGCAAAAATTTTACCTTCGCCTTTAGCCCTTTCTTTAATTTTAGTTAAAAAGTAACAACCTAAGGTGATGTCTGTCGTGGGAGAAGTAATGGGTTCGCCGTTAGCCGGTTTTAAAACGCCTAAAGTGGCATCCATTAAATGTTTGGCTTCATACTGGGCTTCTTTAGTCAAGGGCAAATGGACCGCCATTTGGTCGCCGTCAAAATCAGCATTAAAAGCCGCGCAGACCATTGGCGGAATCCGAATAGCCAGGCCCTCAATTAAAATCGGTTTAAAGGCCTGAATACTTAAGCGGTGAAGAGTGGGAGCGCGATTTAATAAAACTCTTTTATCGGCGATAACTTCTTCCAAGATTGCCCAAACTTCCGGCGATTCTTGTTCAATAAAACGATTAGCATTTTTAATGTTGTAAGCCAAACCTCTTTCAATAATCTTACTAATGACAAATGGCCGGAAAAGTTCCAAAGCTAAAATTTTTGGCAAACCGCACTCGTTAAGCTTTAATTCCGGTCCAATAACGATGACGGAACGGCCGGAATAATCTACTCTTTTACCTAAAAGGTTTTGGCGGAAACGGCCTTGTTTGCCTTTTAAGGTATCTGCCAGCGAACGGAGGGGCCGGCGCCGGCTGGAAAGAATTTGGCTGCCGGTTCGAGCCGTGTTATCAATTAAAGCGTCAACTGCCTCCTGAAGCATTCTCTTTTCATTGGCAATAATTACTTCTGGCGATTTAAGCTCAATTAACTTTTTCAAACGGTTATTGCGGTTAATGACCCGACGATATAAATCATTGAGGTCAGCGGTAGCGTAACGGCCGCCGTCCAAAGCCACCATTGGCCGAAGTTCTGGCGGCAAAACGGGCAAAATAGTTAAAATCGTCCACTCCGGTCTAATCCCGGCTTTAATAAAAGACTTAACCAGTTTAAGTCGGCGGCGTAAGTGAATTTGTCTATTAATATCTTTAACTTGCAGTATTTCTTTTTCTAAATTTTTAGCCAGAGAATTTAAATCAATTTTTTCTAAAATTTTTCTTAATGCTCCGGCTCCTCTGTCGGCTTCAAAAATATCCCCAAAGCGTTCGGCTAAATTAAGATATTCGTCTTCGTTTAGAATTAATCCCGGTTTTAAAATGGTTAAAATTTCTTTAAGCTTGGTTTGCTGAGCGGTTAAATTTTCAATATCTGCTTCGGCTTTCTTTTTCAAAGATTTAAATTCTTTTTCCAATTCTTTTAAAATTTTTTTTCGGCTCCCTTCATCAACAGAAGTAACAATATAAGCGGCAAAATAAACCACCTTTTCAAGCTTGGGCAAAGAAACATCCAAAAGCAACCTTAATCTTGAAGGAACGGTCCGCAAAAACCAAATGTGAGCAATTGGAGCCGCCAAGGTAATATGGCCCATTCGTTCACGCCGGACTGCCGAACGCGTTACTTCCACGCCGCATTTTTCGCAAATGATTCCCTTATAGCGGACTTTCTTATATTTGCCACAGTAACATTCATAATCTTTAGTGGGACCGAAAATCCGCTCGGAAAAAAGGCCATTTTTTTCCGGCCGCTGAGTGCGATAATTAATGGTTTCGGCTTTCGTCACTTCACCGTAAGACCAAGATTTAATTTCTTCGGGCGAAGCAACCTTGATAGAAATTGATTTTAAATTTAATTCATCTCTACCTATATTTTTCCTCTCATATTTTTCCTCCTCTGTTTTTTCTTTATTTTCGTTGGTGAAAATTGATAACCCCAAAGACTTTAATTCGCTGACCAAGACTTTAAAAGAAGCGGGAATGTTCGGTTTTTTGATGTCTTGATTCCTGATAATAGCCTCAAAAGCCGCTGACCTTCCTATGACGTCATCGGATTTAATGGTTGACATTTCCTGCAATAAATGAGCTGCCCCGTAACCTTCCAAGGCCCAAACTTCCATTTCCCCAAAACGCTGACCGCCCATTTGGGCTTTTCCTCCCAAGGGCTGCTGAGTGATTAAAGAATAAGGGCCGGTTGAACGCATATGAATTTTATCCTCAACCAAATGATTTAGTTTCATCATATAAATGTAGCCGACCGCAATCGGCTGACGGAAAGATTCGCCGGTTAAGCCGTTATAAACAGTAATTTTGCCGCTAGCCGGTAAGCCAGCTTTAATAAGCTCCCCTTTAATCTCTTCTTCGGTGGCGCCAACAAAATTAGGAACAATGGCGCGATAACCAAGTTGATGAGCGGCCCAACCAAGATGAGTCTCAAAAATTTGACCCAAGTTCATTCGGGAAATAACTCCCAAGGGATTCAAAACAATATCAACAGGAGTACCGTCTTCTAAATAAGGCATATCTTCCACCGGTCGGATTTGAGAAATAACGCCTTTATTGCCGTGCCGACCGGAAAGTTTGTCACCGGCTCTAATTTTTCTAATTTGGGCAACTTCAACTTGGATTTTTTTAATAATTCCCGGTTCAAGCTTATCGCCCTTATCGCGGTCAAAAATTTTTATGCCAATGACCCGGCCCCGCTTACCGTTAGGCAGGGTTAAAGAAGTGTCTTTTACTTCCCGGGCTTTTTCTCCGAAAATTGCTTTCAGCAATCTTTCTTCAGAAGTTAATTCCAGCTCTCCTTTAGGAGAAATTTTTCCGACTAAAATATCATTGGGCTGAACTTCGGCGCCGATTCTAATAATCCCTTCTTCGTCTAAATTTCTTAATTTTTCTTCGGAAACATTAGCAATATCCGGCGTGGTAATTTCCGAACCAAGTTTGGTTTCACGAACCAAACAAAGAAAGGTTTCTATATGAACCGAAGTAAAACAATCGCCGCGAGCCACTCTTTCAGAAAGGATAACCGCATCTTCAAAATTAGCTCCCTCCCAAGGAATAAAAGCCGCCAAAAGATTTTGACCTAGGGATAAAACGCCTTGGTTGGTGGCTGAACCGTCAGCCAAAATTTCGCCCTTTTTAACTTTCTGGCCTTTTTTTACAATTGGCCGCTGAGAAAGACAAGTCGGCTGGTTGGGACGCTTAAATTTCACAAGGGGATAAGTTTCAGAACCGCTTTCGGTTTTAATAACTATTTTTTGGGCATCAACTTCGGAAACAACGCCACTGACATTGCTGATTAAAAGCTGACCCGAATAAAAAGCGGCTTTTTCTTCTTGACCAGTACTAACCAACGGCGCTTCTGGCCGAACCAGCGGAACGGCCTGGCGCTGCATATTTGAACCCATCAAAGCTCGGTTGGCGTCGTCATGCTCCAAGAAAGGAATTAAAGAAGTGGAAACGCTGATTAATTGATTAGGAGAAACGTCAATAAAATCAATTTCCTCGCGGTTGCAAAGACCCGGTTTTCCTTTTATTCTTGCCTCAACTGTTTTTTCAATGATTTGATTTTTGGCGTTTAAAGCAATACCGCCTGAAGCAATGGTATACCTTTCTTCTTCCACGGCGTCCAACCAAACAGCTTCCAAGGTAACCGCCCCATTTTTAACCTTAAAATAAGGAGTTTCTAAAAAGCCGAATTCATTGAGACGAGCGTAAGTCGCCAAACTATTAACCAAACCGATATTGGCTCCTTCCGGCGTTTGAATGGGACAAATTCGGCCGTAGTAAGAAGGAAGAACATCTCGAACTTCAAGGCCAGCTCTTTCCCGAGTTAAACCGCCTGGCCCCATAGTTGAAAGACGGCGTTTGTGCTCCAGTTCAGCCAAAGGATTGACTTGGTCCATAAATTGAGAAAGCTGAGAAGAAGCGAAGAAATCTCTTAAAACCGCAATTAAAACTTTGTAATTAAGAAGTTTAACTGGCTGCAAATCTTCTTCCGGCAAAGTTGACATTCGGTCTTGAACAACCCTTTTCAAACGGGCAAATCCAACTCTTAATCTCAACTGGGCCAATTCGCCAACTGCCCTGACCCGACGATTACCCAAATGGTCAATATTATCGGGCTCGGCTTGGGGATTATTGTTAAGCCGAATTATTTCTTTAATAATGGCAATTAGATCTTCTAAATCAATAAAACGGCTGTCTTTCTTTTTGTCCAAGCCTAAACGCTGATTTAATTTAAAGCGACCGACTCGGCCTAAATCATAACGGTCAAAGCGGCTAAACATCGGGTCAATTAAAGCTTGAGCGTTTTTAACCGTGGCTAACTCGCCGGGCCTCAGTCTTTCATAAAGGTCAATATAAGATTCTTCAATAGTATGAACTTTATCCTTTTTTAAGGTGGCTTGAAGATACTGAATTTCTCCCTTGTCTTCTTTGGCAAAAGTTTCCAAAATTTTTTGGTCTTCGGTTAAACCGAAAATTCTCAAAAGTTCGGAAACCGGGGCTTTTCTTTTCCGGTCAATTTTAACCCCGATGAAACCGTCTTGACTGGTTTCAAATTCCAGCCACGAACCGCGGCTAGGAATGACTTTGGCGCCAAAATATCTTTTCCCGTGGATAACTTCGGCGGTAAAATAAATTCCGGCTGACCGAATTAATTGAGAAATAACTACTCTTTCAACGCCATTAATGATAAAAGTTCCCCGTTCAGTCATTACTGGAAAATCTCCCAAATAAACATTATCTTGAACCTTGGTCCTTTTTCTGACCTTATCAATTAATTTAACTTTAATTCTTAAAGAGGCTTCGTAAGTTTGGTCTTTTTCCTTGGCTTGCCCCTCGGTATATTTCGGGGAATCAAAGCTGTAATCCAAAAAATGAAGTTCCAGTTCTTTGCTAGTATAGTCTTTAATTGGCGAAATCTCATCAAAAAGTTCTTTCAAGCCTTCTTTTAAAAACCATTCATAAGAAAGGGTTTGAATTTCAATTAAATTTGGCTCGGGATATTCCGGACCTTGACGAGAAGAAAATATTTTGGTTTTTAACGCTGGTAGGGACATAACTAAAAATTTAAAGATATTTTGCCCGATTTAAATTATGAGTATCCAGGTTTTTAGAAAAAATCGTTTCGCCATTTTTGGAAGAAAGGTAATACCAGTAAGGGCTGGCTTTGGACGTAAGTGCTGCTTGAATGGCATTGACGCTCGGATTAGAAATCGGCGTGGGCGTCCAGCCTAAATTTTTATAAGTATTGTAGGCCGAATTAAGGGTTAAGTCGTCTTTAGTTATTAAAGGATTGGGGCAATTTTTTAAACGGCCGCCGCATTTAACATAAGTGACGGTAGCGTCAATTTGCAAAGGCATCCTTGCCAAAAGCCGCTTTAAAATGATGCCAGCAACCATCTGTCGGTCTTCAAATTTAGGCACTTCTCTTTCCAGAAAAGAAGCTAAGGTAAGATAACGATACCAATCGGCATTATTAACCAGCAGCGGCCAAGCTTTATTTTGAAAATTGCCTAAAACTTTTTCCAGCACTTGGTCAACCGAAGAATACATCTTAAAATGATAAGTGTCGGGCATCAAAAATCCCTCCAGACTGTCAATATCAATATTAATCAAAAAGGGGTAACTATTATTAAGCCTCTTGGCCGGAAAACTGACCAGAGAATTCTTCTCAATGACTTTAGCGGCGCTTAAAATATCATCAATGTCTTTTAGGGTTGAACCGTCCGGAACAGCAACAACCGCTTCATCTTTCCCGGCGGCCACTAAACTGTTAACAATTTGGGGTATGCTCATCGCCGCGTTTAAGTCATAAAGGCCGGGCTGAAATTTTTGAGCCTTACCGCTTAAAAGGGCATAAAGTTTAAAAATAAAAGCGGATTTTATTAAAGATTTTTGAACTAAACCATCGCCTATTTCTTTTAAACTATCCCCTTTAGTGATTTGAAACTTTACCTCCGGCGCCCCTTGAGTTAAAGGAACTAATCCGTAAAAAAAATAAGCGGTGCTAAATATAAAAACAAAGGCCATTCCGATGCCAACAAAAAAACGTAGGCTTAATAAACCTCTTTGGTTAAATTGAGGATTCAAGATTAATATATTGAATTATACTTATGAGGAAAGCATTCGTCAATAGGCTCGACCCTCCGTAACTTAAGAAGGGGAAAGTAATTCCGGTTACCGGCAAAAGAGCCAAATTGGAACCAAGGTTTAAAAAAAATTGGATGGCTAATGCCAAAACCGTTCCCAAACTAATAAACTTCCAAGAATTACTTTTCGCTTTTAAGCCGATTTGAATTAACCTAGCAATAATTACAATAAAAGTCAAGATTATAAGGCAGCCGCCAAAAACCCCCCACTCTTCAACAAGAGCGGCAAAAATAAAATCAGCTTGGGCTTCGGGTAAAAAATGAAACTGGCTTTGGGTACCGGCCATAAAACCCTTCCCTAAAAAACCGGCGGAACCAATGGCAATTTTTGCTTGAATGGCATTATAATTTATCCCCAAAGGGTCATGGGCCGGAAACAAAAAACCAATTATCCTATCTTGTTGATAAGGCTTAAGAAAAAAAATCCAGCTCAAGATTAAAAGAACCAAAATAAAAACCGTTCCCCAAAGCAATCTTTTTTTACTGATTTTACTCATCAGCAAAAAACCGGCCCAAATACCTATTAAAACAACAGCCGAACCCAAATCCGGTTGAAAAGCGACTAAAATTGCCGGCAGCCAGGCGTAAAGAGATGAAATAAGAATATTTTTCCCTTGCCAAGCCTCAAGATGACGCCGAGAAAAAAAACTGGCCAAAATTAAAATTAGGGTCATCTTGACTATTTCCGCGGGTTCAAATTGTAAATTCCCAATGCTTAACCAGCTGGTGGTGCCGCGAACTAATTTATTCTGAAGATTGGAAAATATCAAAAAAATAATGCTCAACCAATATAAAACCAAAAGAAACCCTTTTTGATTGATAATTAACCGCCAATTAAAATTAATGCCGACAAAAATTATTATTAGCGCTAAAACATACCATACCAACTGCCGCCAAAAAAAACGCTGACTGTAACCAAATAAGAAAGTTAAACTAAAAGCGGCCAATAAAAAAATAGCGGCCAATAGCCACCAGTCTATTTTTTTTAACCGGAGAATAATCATAACTTCCCATTAACAAAAACATCGGTCTTTGAAGAATCGGTATTTTGTTCCAAAAAATTATCCCGGGGAAAAACAACTGTAAAACTTCCCTCTTGCAGACTTTCTATTCTGGGAACATAAGTTTGGGCAACAAAAAGAAAACGGCCAAATTTATCTTTGAGAAAGGCTAAAATTTTCAAATCCGAGGCGGCTAAAATACTGCCGTTAAAAACGCGGCCGCTTACTTGAATGCCGGAAGGAGTAATTTCTGTTGTCCAAGAAGAGACTTTCAAGTTTGGTTTAGTTACTTCCTTAGTTGATTTCCAAGTCGGTTTCCCTAAAGAAACATCGGCCTCAATTACATCTTTGCCTAAATTAGAATCCGCTCCGAAAATATACTTTCTTGTCAAATCATAAATAAAACTAGAGCCGTTTATTGTTTTAAGCAAACGATGAGGTCGGCCGTAAAGATTGATTTGATAAGAAAAATCAGCCGCCGTATATCCAGGATTAGGATTAAAAATTTCCGCCAAAATTGCCAACTGGCCGCCGGCTAAGGCGAAAAATTGAGGTCGGCTGGCCTGGAGGGGTTTTAAATGAAAAATAGCGCAAGACAAACAAGGACCGCCGCAATCAACATCTTCCTCGCCTTGATTTTTAATCTGGTCAAAACAAGTGGGCGTTGGTTTTAAAACTATTTCATAAAAACCCCAAACAATGAGTCCAAAAACTGCCAGAAAAAATACGCCGTAAATAAATTTTTTCCATCCTCGGGACATAACTTTTGGATATTTTTATTTGTAAGATTTCATAGCGTTGATGATTTTTTTAAATTCCCCGGCTTTTAAACTGGCTCCGCCAACCAAAGCGCCGTCAATTTCCGGGTATTTAAGAAAGGCGGCTAAATTTTCTGAATTAACAGAACCGCCGTACAATAATTTTGAATTTTGAATTTTGAATTTTGAATTAAGAAACGATTTTATAAACTTTGCCATTTCAGCGGTTTCGGCTGGTGCAGCGGCCCGGCCAGTGCCAATTGCCCAGACTGGCTCGTAAGCCACAATAAGAGAATTTTGAATTTTGAAATCCGAAATCCGAAGTCTGAAATCTGAAGTCTGAAATCTGAAGAGGTCTTTTTCTAATTGATTTTTTACATAATTCTTTGCCCATTTTATATTCCGCCCTGTTTCATTTTTCATCTGCGTCAGTCCGCGTTCAGTCCACGTCAGTCCGCGTTCAGTCCGCGTTTGTCCGCGTTGAGAAGGTTCGCCAATACATAAAATCACTTTTAAGCCAGCGCAGAGAGCGGCAATGATTTTTTTATTAATCATTTCATCGGTTTCTTTTAAATAAATTCTCCTTTCCGAATGGCCGACAATAACATATTTAACTCCCAGATTTTTAAGCATCTGGGAAGAAATTTCTCCGGTGTAAGCGCCGCTTTCGGCCCAAAAAACATCTTGAGCCGCCAGCGAAGCTTTTTTTAAAATTTTTGAAATCGAAGATAAAAATACAAAAGGCGGGGCAATAATAATATTTTCTTTGTCTATCGCCCGAGCCAAATTAAGCGCTTTTTGCTCCTCAAAGGGATTCATCTTCCAATTGGCAATTATGATTTTCTTCATGGCTGTTTTTCTTATTGTATCATAACGTCATTCCAACTAAGAAAGAAATTACGTGTCTTCAATTCTTCCACATATGTGAAGAAACTGAAGACATTTGAATTGGTTAATTAGGCTATTTTCTTAGGATTTTTGCGGCTAAATCCGGGTCAATAACATTAATTTCAATCCCCGTGCCCAATTCAAAACCTGCCTGGATGCTAAATTTTGGCAAAATTTCCATATGCCAGTGATAATGCTGATAAGCTCTTTTGTTTTTTAAAGGCGAAGTATGAATGAAAAAATTGTAATCTGGACCATTTAAATTCTTTTTCAGAAGATGAAGGACTTGACGCAAAATAATAGCCACCCCTCTCAATTCTCCATCAGGTGTATTTTCAAAATAAGGCTGGTGTTTTTTTAAAAAAACCCTTACCTCAAAGGGGTTGCGAGAAACAAAAGGAGCAAAGGCAATGGCATCTTTATTTTCGGCAATAATTCTTTTTTTCTCTTTTTTCTCCCAATCAATAATCGCGCAGTGAACGCAGCTATGATGTTCTTTAAAGTAGCGGTCGGAGCCGGCTAAAGAGTGGCTGACATCCGGCGGAACAACCGGCAAAGAAATAATTTGGTAATGAGGGTGATAAACCGAAGCTCCGGCTAAGGTTCCCCAATTATGAAAAATAGAAACATAAGCCAAGTTTTTGTTGCCAGCTAGCATTAAATAGCGGTCGCGAAAAGCGACCAAAACCTGAATGGCTTCTTCTAAAGAAAGTTCAAAAAAATCTTTAAAATGACTGTTGGTCACCACCAAATCATGACGTCCTCTTCCTTCAACCACATTGTAGGGACCCTCTTTTTTTAGAACAATTTTTCCTTTTTGAGGAATAACCAAATGATTCAGCACCGGGTAATCATTGGGAAAAATTAAAATTTTTGCCGGTCCTGTTTCTGGCCAGCGCAAAATGATTTTCCCCTCTATCCTTTTTAAAAATTTTTTGCCCTCAAAAGGACAGGTTTTTTTTGACGGAACTATTTGCTTGACTTTCTTTTTTAAAAACTGGTCGGGCCGCCTCAAACGACCCGGGGCAATAATAACCCAATCGCCGGAAACTAAATCTTGACGCAGTTCGGAGTTTTCCATATTTCCATTATAATTGGTACTTATTTCTCTTCAACCAGCAAGTGATTTTCAAGAGGTCTTTAAAAGTAGAAAAATAATCGCCGAACTTTACGGCTGAACGCAAATCGTTTTTCCAAATAACCGGTATTTCTTTAATTTTATACCCCAGTTTTTTAGCCAAAGCCAAAATTTCCATATCAAACCCCCAACGGTCAATTTTTGCCAAAGAAAAGATTTTTTCCGCCGCTTCTTCGGAAAAACATTTAAAACCGCATTGGCTATCTTTTATCCCGGGCAAGAGAAGAATTTGAATCAACCAATTGGAAAAACGACCTAAAATTCTTTTATACCAAGGCTGAGGAGGGTCTAAAATCGCTCCTTTGACTGCTCGAGAACCGATAACAACTTCATATCCTTCTTTAAAAAAAGGCAGCATTTTTTCAAATTGGTCAATGGAGGTTGAATTATCAGCGTCAGTAAATAAACGCCAATTGCCCTTGGCTTGAAGCATTCCTTGACGAACGACAAATCCCTTCCCATAATTTTCTTTATTTTCAATTAAACGGAGATTTTTAATTAAATGACTGAAGCGTTTTACAACATCAGCCGTAGCGTCAGTTGAACCATCATTATCCACAATTATTTCGTAAGAATATTCTGCTTTTGATAAATGCCGGTCAATGTCTATTAAGGTAAGGGGCAAACGCTTGGCTTCATTATAAGCCGGGATAATAACTGACAAAAATGGTTTCATAAAATAATTCTAATTTAATAAATCTTTTTTGTAAATTACGGGGTCAGACCCCGGAGAAATTAATCTCTTTTTTAATTTTATATGGCTTCCCTTTTGAGAAATGAAATAAAAACCGAAGTCCCGGCATAAAATTTGAATAACCTTCTTACCGGAAAGAATTTTAGACATGCACAATCTCCAAAGTAGTAATCAACGGATTCTTTTTAAGAAGACGTCTTTTAGCGGGAGGCATATCTTCTAAATAAAGCTCTACTGCTTCTTTAAGATTTTTCTGCGCTTCTTTAACTGTTTTCCCTTGACTTACCACACCTAATTCAACACAACGAGCCACATACCATTTATTTTCTTTAATAATGATTGTCGTAAATTTATAAATCATATATTAGTGATAACTCTTCACTTAAGATAAGTCAAACATTTTATAAACTCAAAAATATCTTATCAACTCTTAGCCATTTTTAAATAAAATTACAAAATCAAAGAAGATAAAAAAAGAACAACAAGGCCGGAAATCAAAACGCCTAAGCTGAGCATTAAGCTGGCGCGCCTGAGGGGAATGTCAAACAAAAAAACCGCCACGCTTGCCGTCCAAACTCCGCCTAAAACGGGAATGGGAATCGCAGTTAAAACAAGAAGACCAAGATTTTCAAAAATAGCCTGATGTTTCAAAAAACGACGACGCACGTGTTCAAAGATGAAAGAAAAAAGCCGATTGAGATAATAATTCCGCCGCATCAACCAGCCGGCCAAATGTCGCCAAAACAGGATTAAAGGGATAGCCGGCAAAAAATTACCAACAACGCTCAAAAGATAAGCTTTAAAAATCGGCATACCCCAAACCAAAATTGCCATTGGCAGAGCGCCGCGAAGTTCGGCTAAAGGCGAAGCGGCTATTAAAATAGTCAGTAATTCTTTAGACATCAAGTTATTTGAACATCCTATTGTTCTGTATATTATTCTAAACCTAGAAATCTAAAATTTTGTTTGAAATCTTGAAAAAACTATTGGGGATAATCGGAAGTGTCTGATTTTTTAAAAACAATATAGCGGTAAGTCAGAAAATTCCAAATTAAAGAAATAAGGACGGCAATTAAGGCGCTGATGTTTGCCCATATTTTAAAATTAAAATTGCCAATCGGACCGACGACATTCACCAAAAATGAAGCAACGCCGACATTAATTAAAGCGCCCAAAAGACTAAAAACAAAGAAACGGGTATACTCTTTAAAATTGGCTGGCGTCCGGCTTTGAAATGTCCAAAATTTATTCCAAAAATAACTGTTAGCCGAAGCCACCAAAAAAGAAATTGCTTTAAATAAACTAAAAGACCAGCCAGAAGCAATATTAGTTGCTAAAATCAGAAGATTTAAAACTCCAAAATCCAAAACCGTGTTTAAAACTCCAACCGCGGCGAATTTACCGATTTGTTCCAAAACCGGAAAAAAGCGACTTAAAATTTTTAGCCACCAAAGAGCTAAGGGGGCAAATAAACTAAAGCCCATAACCGAAACCAAAACAATAAAAATGGTGATTTTAACCCCTGCACTAGCCAAAGGCAAAAGAACCAAAAAACCAACAAGGAAACCGATTAAGGTGACTAAATAATAATCCTTTTTATTCATTTTTATTTAAGTTCGAAGGCGCAGGTAAATTTCTTTTTCCACTTCTTGACGATTCCGGCCGTATTTCAAACGAGAAAGTTTCTTGAGCCCGGAAACAATTTGAGGGTCGCCTTTTAACGGCGCCGGGGTTTTAATATTAAAAGGGCTGGCGGGCTGATTATTAATTAATAATTTTACATGGGCATTAAAATTATCAATATTAATCAGGTCGGAAATGGTAAAAATCGGTTCAAATTGTTTAACCACAAATTCGGCGTCTTGAGCACTAATGCGAAAAGCCGCCATTGAACCGACATTGCCAAAAACCGCATCCCGAATCTTCTCGGTTAATTGAGCGATGAACTGGTGGGCAATAATTAAATCAAGCCGGTATTTTCTGGCTTCGGAAAGAATGGTGGCAATGGAGTCCGTTGAAAAATTTTGAAATTCGTCAATGTAAAGATAAAAATCTTGACGCTCGCTTTCCGGCGTATCAACCCGGCTGAAAGCAGCTTTCAAAAGCTTACCAATAATAACCATCCCCAAAAGGTTGGCGTTAATATCGCCGATTCGCCCTTTTGAAAGATTAACTATAAGGATTTTTCCCTCATCCATTATTTTTCTGAAATCAATTGTTGAACGAAACTGGCCAATAATTGGCCGGACATAATCATTGGTCAGAAAAACGTTGAACTTGGAAGTAATGTAAGGAGTTACGTTTTGAAGAGCGGCCTCGCCGCCAGCCTTAATTGCTTCTTTTGTCCAAAAATCAACCACGATAGGATTGCTAATCCGACTTAGTTTTCTTTCCCGGTAATCGGCATCGGTAAAAATTCTCGGGACTTCAGTCAAAGTTGCCGGTTCATTAGGCATATCTTCCATTAAAAGCTGCAGGGCATTTCTCAAATACTGCTCAAACATCGGGCCGCCCGTAGTTTTTAAATCGTAAAGTTTATCAAAAATCTCCAACATTTCATTAACAATGAAAGTTTTTTCTTCCGGCCGGTTAAAATCGTATTCCAACATATTCAATCCAACGGGTTTTTCTAAATCCGAGGGGTCAAAAATAACGACGTCTTCAAATCTTTCTTGAGGAACCAAAGACAAAATAGCTTCGGCCGTGTCGCCGTGTGGGTCAATAATTGCTGCTCCTTTCCCTTTTTTAATATCGTCACTGACCATATTGCTTAACAACACTGATTTGCCGGTGCCGGTTTGCCCAATAATATAAAGGTGGCGACGCCGGTCTTTGTCGGTTAAATAAACCGGTTTTACTTGACCGCGAAACAAGCTCGTGCCGAGTAATAATCCTTTTTCCGGCAAATTCGCCGGCGGTTCCGCTTCCTTGGATTTAAGCCATTTTATTTTTGCTACTTCGGTAAAGACTGTTGGCAAATGAAAAATACTAACTAATTCTTCGCTGTTTAAGACCATTGAAGTTTTAGAATCAAACTCCCTAAAAGAAAATTGATGAATAATTTTTTGCAAATTTTTTGGCTTTGTTATTTTAAAAAAATTGCGCTCCGGCGAAGCAAATTGAGAAAAACCGCCGGCTAAACTTTCTAAAATTGACTGGGCTTCCACTGGGTTGGTTGCCGAAGCCATCAAGCGAACATTAACTTGAAAAAGCGGCTTGGAAAGCTTCATCTCCACGGCTTTGATGGCTGATTCGTCAATAACTTTTTCGCTTTTATTTTCTTTTTTCTCTGAAGGGCTCAAAGCTTCGGAAATATCCGCCATTGTCAGTTTCTCGGCTGATTCCGTGATTTTTCCTCCTTTTTTCACATTTTTTAAGACAGCGGCAATTTCTTTTTTAGTGGAAGGGAGCGCCGGTTGAACAACTACTTGAATTGCCCCGCCTTCTCCCAAAACATTAACCTTGGAAAGACCTCCTAAAATCGGCGAAAAGGTATCGCTGTTTAATTCCTGATAAGTTTTTATCGGCAGGGCGGCTTTTTCTTTTTGAAAAACCAAAGCTCCCGCCGCAACGCCGTAATAATTAAAAATATTGTAATCCTCAACCGGCTCAACTTGAGACGCCGGAAAAAACGCTTGGATTTGCCTTTCCACCGAAGACAAATAAGAAGCGGGAACGGCTAAATAAAAAATAATTTCCTCCCCCACATAAGGGACGGCGGCTTCAAAAATAAACGGTTTTTTTATTGAAGCTAAAGTGTTAAAAAGCTGTTCGGAAATATTTATTTCCTGCTTCAAATCTTTGCCTTCTTTTGAACTCTTAACTAGTTTAATGGCTAAAAGTTTTAATTGCAGTTCGTCCAAAAGTTTTTGATAGCGTTGCTTTTTAAAAAAATGATAAAATAAAAAACCGCCGCCAGCCGCTAAAATTATTAAAAGAAGGAAATAAAAAAACATAGGCAATTTATTTGATGGCACCCCGTTGTTTTAATTCGGGTATAAGTTTATCTACCAAAGCATCGTGATAAGCATCTTGAATAAAGGGCAGCTGCTTTTGGGCTTCTTTAATGCCCTTTTCTAATCCCTGATGCCAAGTTAAATCCAGCAGGCGTTCAATTTTAAACTTAATTTCCGGTTTAACGCCGGCTCCTTGAAGATAACCGGGCAGAGAAGAATCTGAAGCGCCGCCAGCCGAAGCCGGCGGAGAAACAGCTGGTGGCTGAACCGGGCTAAAAACATTTAAAGACTGCTTCACAAGCTCTCGCTCGGGAAGATTTTTAAATTCAGCTATTTCTCTTTTTCCCTGAATTTCTTTTGACAGGCGCTGAATGTCTTTTTCCAAAAACTCATGAAAAGAAATTGGGCTGGGTTGTTGATTAACCATATTTTAACATTTTATTAAAAGCCCTGAATTTTAATTGAACCGGATGTTGAAGCATTAACATTAGTGGAAGAAGCGTATTGATTATTCGGGTCTGTGAGCGGTCCTTCTTGGCCGCTGCCGCCGGACCAATCAGTTTGCTTAAAAACTTTGTTTTTCCAGCGGGTTAGATAATTAAAAATTGTTACTTGAGTAGTTTTTCCGCCGGCTTGCCATTGAGCGTAAGAAGTTATTTTTTGAGTTGAAGGGTCATCAGAAGAGCCGCTGACGCAGGGAGCTGTTCCGGTAATAGTGCTTGAAGAATCATCGGAGCGGCAGACATTTTCAATGGAAAAGAAAAGAGCGTAATTAACCCCTCCGACACTTACCGACTGGGTACCGGTAGCAATTGTCAAGGCTGTTCCCGAGGCATTAACATAATATTGAGTGCTTGAACCTTTAGTGGGAAGATTATAAATGTCATTCCAATTGGCGCCACCAATCACCTTTATTTTATCGGATAATTGCTGAACCAAGGAAGAAGCTGATTGCGTTTTTTGATTAGCCGTGTTGGATTGAAGCATAAAAGAAATGGCTATACTGGCTCCGGCAATGACAATAGCGGCAATACCCAAACCAACCAGCACTTCTATTAAAGACTGACCCCTTGAATTTAAATAATTTTTAGTTTTGAATTTGACCATTGGAATTAATGTTAATAGTGCTGGAAACAGTTGAATTTGATACTAAATTAATTTTAACGGTTGTTGAGACTTGAGGCAAGCCGGAAATTGCCGAAAAAATAACGTCTTTTGAAAGACCGGCTGAGGGGTCTGAAAATTGAATATATGACTTGAGAAAATAAGTGGTTTCAACTGTTCCCGAGGCATAGCTGGAACCCTTAAAAACAATGTAGCTATGGTTGGTGCTGGTGGAATTTTGAAAACGGATACCCCAGGTTTTTCCGTTTTCCTGAGTTATTGACCTATTTTGAGTATTTCGAATAACCGCCACCATTCCTTGAGCAGTCGAACTCAATTCCCGAGAGCGGCGTAAGTTTGGCGAGCTTACAAAAACTACGGCGAAAATAATGGCAGTTATTGCTATGACTATCAAAAATTCCATCAAAGTGTAACCGCTTGATTTTTTTAGTGACTTCATAAATTGAGAAATTAAATAATTATTCAACACTTTCCTCCTAAGCATGTGAGCCGAAGGATCTTTTACGCATATTTATGAAAACCTTCACTCCGTTCAGAGCCTGTTTTAAAACTGAGAGGTAAGTTGATAAATAGGAATTAAAATTGCCAAAGCAATCAAACCAATGATAAACCCGATGCTTAAAAGCAAAAGCGGCTCCAAAAAAGCAACCAAGGCTTTTAAAGAACTGTCAATTTCTTTAGTGTAAAAATCCGCCAAGGTTGATAAAATTTCTTCCAAATGGCCGGCCTTTTCCGAAATGGTCACTAAATTAGCAACCGTTCGGGGGAAAAACGGCTCGCGCCGGAAAGCTTCACCGATTGTCAATCCCCGACTTAAACCTTCGCGGGAGATTCTGACCAAAGCTCTTTGAAGTTCCAAATTGCCGACAGCGCTGGCCGTTACTTCCAAAGCTTCGGTCAGAGACATGCCGGCTTTAATGAGAGAACTTAAAATTGAAGCAAATCTTTGAAGGGCGATTTTTCTGAATAAATCTTTAATAACCGGCAAGTCGGCAATAATTGCCATCAGCCAATTTTTGAAAACCAGCGAGGACCTGAAAAGATAAAAGAAAACTCCAAAAACTAAAACAAAAAGAAGCAAAAACCAAATTCCGTAATGACCAAAAAACAAACCGACGCCAAAAACAACACGGGAAAAGAAGGGCGGCTGAAAACCGCTTTCGGAAAAAACATTGGCGATTTTCGGCAAGGCAAAGCTTACTAAAAATATCACGATTAAAATTGAAGTGACTAGCAAAATGGTCGGATAAATCATGGCCCCGCGGATTTGGTCTTTTAATTCCTTTTGCTTGGTCAACATTTCGCTCAAATTATCAAAGACTTTTTCCAAATTACCCGAGGTTTCGCCGGCTTTAATTAAATTTATGTAAACTTGGCTAAAGGTTTGAGGATGCCTGGCAAAAGTGGTATAAAAAGGCTGACCTTTTTCCAAGCCGGCTCGGATTTCCAAAAGCAAAAACCGGACTGATTTTTTTGTAAAATCTTCCACTAAAATGTTAATGGCTTGAAAAAGGCCGGTGCCCATTTTAAGCATCAAGGCTAAATATTTAGAAAGGAAAACCTGGTCAGTTAAATTAATCCGGGCCTTGCCGAATCTTCTTTCTCCACCCAATTCCTTTTCAATTTGTTTAACGCTGACGGGTTTTAAATTATGGTCTCTTAAATATTCCAAAACTTGATTTACATCCTTAGACTCTAAATCATTTTCCGTTATTTTACCGTCCGCTTGAAAAGCAATGTAATGAAATTTCATAATTTTTATTCCCTAATAACTCTTAAAACTTCTTCAATGGTAGTTAAGCCAAGCTCAATTTTCTTTAACCCGTCTTCAAACATTGTTATCATTCCTTCGCTTTGGGCTTCTTTTTTTAAAACATCCAAGGAAAAATGCGAGCCAATAATCAAGCGGCGAATGTTTTCGTTAATATCTAAAACTTCAAAAAGACCGATTCGCCCCAAATAACCGGTATAATTGCAAGCCGGGCAACCCTTGCCCCGATAAAAAATGCTGGGAATTTTAACTTGAGCCGGGTCTAAATTTAGTTCTTTAAGCTGGATTTTAACGAGATTTAAAACTTCCGAAGACGGAACGTAAGATTCTATACATTCAGAATGAATCTTTCGGGCTAAACGCTGGGCCGTAACGACATTTAAAACCGCGGCCACCAAAAACGGCGGCACTCCCATATCAATTAATCTCGGCACCGCGGCCGGAGCATCAATGGTATGCAAACTGGACAAAACTAAATGGCCGGTTAAAGCGGATTGAACTGAAATATTGGCGGTTTCGCTATCTCGAATTTCGCCGACCATTATCACGTCCGGGTCCTGCCGAAGAATTGAGCGCAACCCCGAGGCAAAAGTAATGCCCGCCGCCGGATTAATTTGAATTTGATTGATGTAACGCATGTCATATTCTATGGGGTCTTCAATGGAAATAATGTTTACCTCCGGCCGATTCAAAACGTTCATAATGGAATAAAGAGTGGTGGTTTTGCCAGCCCCAGTCGGTCCGCAAACCAAAATCATGCCGTAAGTTTTGCCGGTAGAGGCTTCAATTAATTTCCGGACATAATCCGTCATCCCCAATTCGGAAAAAGAAAGAGGTTTTTGAGCGGCCGAAAGAAGACGCATTTCCGCTTTCTCGCCATAAAAAGTCGGTATAATAGAAACCCTAACATCCACCAACATATCGCTGACTCTATAACGGAAGCGGCCGTCCTGAGGATGAGTATGTTCATCAAGACGCAAACTGGCTAAAAGTTTAATGCGGGCGATAATGGCCGGCTGAATTTCTTTGGGCATTCTAGTTATCTCATGCAAAATTCCGTCTATTCGGAAACGAACCAAAATGGTGTCTTCCAAAATTTCAATATGAATGTCAGAGGCCCGAATAGCCAGACCGTAACTTAGTAAATTATCCACGATGGCGACAATCGGCAAATCCAAAGCCGCTTCTTCCAAACGCGCTTTGGCTTTGGAACGCAAAGATTCTTTAATGCTTTCCTCAATGAGTTTTTTGAAACTCTCCGTTGATTCTCGGCCGTAAAAAGCGAAGCCGCGGTTTAAGTCTTCGTCCGTAGCCAAAAAGGGCTTAATTTTATTTCCCAAACGAAGAGTCAAAAAATCAATAGCCTCTAAATCGGTCGGGTCAGCCATTGCCACATCAAAAGTTCCGTCGGCTTCTTGAGCAAAAACAACCACGTGCCTTACCTTTGCCACGTCTTCCGGCAAAGATTGAATAACCTTTTCATTAATCCTCATTAAGCTGAAATTAACCCGATTGACGCCAAAATATCTGGCTAAAAGCAAATAAAGGTAATCGCGGTTAACGATACCCCGGGAAATCAAAATATCAATCAAATTTTGTTTTTTTAATTGAGCTTCTTTTTGAATTTCCTCAAATAAGCCGGCTTCAATAATCCCTTCTTTAATTAAAAGGTCTTTTAATTTAGCCGGCGAAATATTAACCATACCAGGTAGTAGAAACTTGATTATTACTTATGATAATATTTTGACCTTTTGATGAACATTGTTTTTTTGATTATTTTTTGCCAATAGCTGAACTCTTTTTGTCCCGCCAAGGCGGGACAAATCAAGTTTTCACTACCTGGCATAAATTATCCTTATTATTATAACCAAAATAGCTAAGGGAAGCCAGAAGTGATAAAAGGATAGGCGAACTTTTTGCTTTTTGAACAAAGAAACAAAAACCGAACTCAATAAACCCAAGCCCAAAACCGAAGTTAAATAATAAAGGAAAAAGGGATGACTTAAAATAAATATTGCCAAGGCTCCTAAATAAGGTTCTTCATCTTCAAAAAATCTTTTTTGAAAAAAAAGATTGGCTTTAATGGCAAGGATTAAAAAAATAAAAGCGGCGCCTAAAGAAATCAAATAGTTAATCCCTAAATGAGTTATATTGTAAACAATAACAAAAAGAGGAGGTTTAAAAGGCGGCACCAAAAAACGGAAAAGAGGAGATTGACGCCAAATTTCACCTTGAAGAAAAGTTAAATAAATAAAAATTAAAACAGCAACGGCAACAACAAACCAAAATAAATATTTAAAAATAACCGGCCTCTTTAAAAAGCCGTAAAAATAAAGAAGCTGCAAAATAAAAACAATCAGCAAAATCGCTAAAGAAATCAGAAGAACCAGCATTTTTTAATTATAACAAACCCCGGCCTTGATGTCCCTGGAAAATAAAATCATTGTACCGATCCAAAACTACGAATCTTACGAATCTATCAGCGATTCAAAACTACGAATCCATCCGAATCTACAAATATATGAATAAATAATTTCTTTAAGAATAAAAGCGATCCAAAACTACAAATCGGTTCAGGGATCCTTCGTCGTGGAATTTAGATGATAGCTTCGCTAGATCCTTCGTCGTAAAATTTAGATGATAGCTTCGCTATCACTTGTTTATAAAACTAAGGAATTGCCGACTTCGTAAACTGTAGCATTGTCACCGCCATCTGTGGAAACCACATCCGAGCCTCCGCTGCTTCCATACTTAGTACTTTCCATTCGGGCATCAATTTCGTATGTCGTACTGCTACAACCGTAAGAATAAAAATAACTGGTGCTATTAACCGGGTCCATTGGTTCTTTGGACAAAGGCGAACCAGCTGAAATAGAGGCAAAATTAACATCCACCCAGCCAGTGTTAGTGACAGAAGTGGAAGTGGAAACACTGCAAGCCGTCCGAGTTGTTAAACCCGAGGTGCTGCTGGCCGTACATCTGGCAGTACCGCCGGCACAAGTTCCTAAAGAAGGCGAACTAACATCAGCTAAGTACAGGGAAATGGCGCTGTTTAAAGCAGCCAAATCAGAAATTCTGGTTGAATCCCGAGCTTGTTTTAAAAGCTGAGCCGGGTTTAAAACCGTTATTACGGCCGTGGCTAAAATCGCCAAGATAGCAATAACAATTAAAAGTTCAATCAAAGTAAAACCCTTTTTTGAATTAATTTTGTTTCGCATTGTTTATTTATTAAGTTTATTTATTAAATCGACCTTTTTAAATATTATATCATCTAACCCCCCCCTGCAATAATAAAACTGTGGATAACTGCCATTGTTGTTTGCGAGGCTTAAGCCGAGCAATTACAACAATGAGCACCCCGCCCTCTAAGCATTGATTCTTTTCTTGAGCGCTCGCCAAGCGCTACCATAATATTTAAGTTTTTGTTCCCTAATTCTGGCATCTTGTTCATAAGGATAGGCTTCGTAATAAACTAATTTGTCTTTTGGAAATTTTCGTTGATGTTCTTTAACTCGACGCTCTAAATCATTTGTATAGCCCACATATAATTCATTATTCTTCTGATTTTTCATTACATAGACGTAATACATAGCGCATAGAGGGCGGGGTTCTTGATTTTGTTACTAAAAATTTTTCGCCTAATGGCTCAAATTTTTAGACAAAATCATTAAACCAGCATTTCTCTGATTTTGCCTACTAGTTCATCAATGGTCACTTGGGCTTTAACGAAATAATTAATAGCTCCCAAAGAGCGGCCTTTTTGGATGTCGCTTTCTTGGCCAAGGTTAGAAATAATAGCCACCGGCGCGCTTTGAAGCTCGGGATTTTTTTGCAGTTCCTCTAAAATTTCAAAACCGGAAATTTTTGGCAAAATAATATCCAAAAGAATGATGTCCGGCTTTGTTTCTCTTAAAAATTTTAAAGCCATTTCTCCATCTCGGGCTTGAAAAACCTTAAAACCTTCTTTTTCCAGCCGGCTTTTCAAAATATTAGAAAGGAGAAGCTCATCTTCCACCAAAAGAATATTTTTTTGCTCTGACATAAAATAATTATACCAAATTATCAACGAATTACAAATCGGTTCCGAATATACGAATTATAAATTCTTATTCGTAAATTCGTAAAAAATTCATAATTCGTTGATAGAGCAAAGCGAATTAAAAACTTTTTTGTTGTCCCAATAATCGTGCCTCGCTAATGTTCAGCACGATTTCGACAATAAATTTAATTAATCCACGCACAGCTTCCGCTACGCGTGCCTTGTTACGACTTCACCCATGTCACCGAGCTTACCCTAACCCAGCTTTTTGTTCTCAAGAACAAAAAGCGGCGCTGACTTACGTTGACTAAACGCTGACCCACGCAGAATTTCTTCCGCGTCGGTCTGCGTAATGTCTGCGTTCTTCCGCGAGCTTTTTGCGCTTCAGCGCAAAAAGCTGGGCTTTAGGTACTCCCGGCTCCCTTGGTGTGACGGGCAGTGAGTACAGGACTCGAGAACGTATTCACCGCGGCGTGCTGATCCGCGATTACTAGCGATTCCGGCTTCATGAGGGCGAGTTGCAGCCCTCAATTCGAACTGAGACCGAGTTTGATGGGATTAGCTCCGCCTTACGGCTTAGCAACCCATTGTCCCGGCCATTGTAACATGAGTGTCGCCCAGGGCATCAAAGGGCCATGCTGATTTGACGTCGTCCTCACCTTCCTCCGTCTATACGACGGCAGTCTCTTCTGACACTTATAACAGAAGACAAGGGTTGCGCATGTTTCCCCATTGAAGGGAGCGCCTCACGGCACATGCTGACGGCCATATTATTCCATTATTACTAATGGTATGGACTATACCATCACCCTCTTCTTTTAAGAAAAAGAAGGGGGGACCGGCGTTTTATTCTTTATTTTACAAAAGAATAAAATCTCTAAGGTCTTTTTGAGATTAAGTCTCTACGGGGTATGAATACTGATTTTTGTAATTTTAATGAATACGGAAAAATTAAGGAAAGAAATTTTTTAGTCTCTAATCTAGAAAAATACAAACAAAAAGTTTTAGCGCTATGATAATTATAGATTTTTATTCTCCGAAAACCTAACGATTGTATAAGTATTCTGTCTTGTTCTGCCTCCTCTTTATTGCTATAAACAATACGACAATCGCTATAAAAATCTTTTGCCACAGAACCATCTCCATCAAATCTGCCTGCCATATAAGGCGAGATCAGTTTTCTGACAATAAAATTACTTAGATTATTCTCTAATCCCTTAAATTCCCTCAACAAAGGACGACTATTTACATATAAATGATACGCTTTGGTGCGTCTTTTAAATTTATCTGGTCTGTAAATATAAAGTTTTAATCTTTTCTCGGGGAAAAATCTCAGAAAAAATTCACGAAATTTATCTATTAACAAAGTATTAGTATTACTTATACCAATACTACTTCCCCAATAATAACCATCTGCGCACCACAAACCTAATATATAAGCATCGTCTTTTGTCTTAAAATTCCAAAAATCAGTATTCATACTTCCCACGGTATTACCCATCTGTTCGCTTCGCGAACACGCTGATTTACGCTGATTAATACGCTGATAAACGCTGATAAAAATTCCGCGTAAATCCGCGTCAGCGCCAAAGGCGCTAAAATCCGCGTTTATCCGTGTGTTTTACGAAGTAAAATGATTAGGGCTTCACCGTTATGAGCCAGTTTTTCATTCTAAATTTCTCTAGAATGGGTCGACATTTCAACCATGCAGCACCTGTCCCGGCGTCCTTGAAAGAAAATTTTCCTTTCGGAAAATCGTCACCGGGATTTCAAGCCCTGGTAAGGTTCCTCGCTTACCATCGAATTAAACCTCATGTTCCACCGCTTGTGCGAGTCCCCGTCTATTCCTTTGAGTTTTAGCCTTGCGGCCGTACTTCCCAGGCGGTCCACTTAATGCGTTAGCTACGCCACTCCGAGGGTCGATACTCGAAACAGCTAGTGGACATCGTTTAGGGCGTGGACTACAAGGGTCAAGTTGTTACTTCGTAACAATCGCAGACTTACGCTGACTTCACGCTGACTTACGCAGAAGTAAACGTAGACACGAGTTACGCGACACAGACATTTCTGCTGTGTTCTGTATATCGCTATACAGGTCGGACTATATCTTCACCCGTTTAAATTTTACTTGTGTAAAATTTTGACGGGGTTTGGCGTGTAGTCTCTACGGAGTCCTGTTAGTCATAACAGGTTCCCTCGGTGTTTTCCATAAAATGGATTTTCACCGATATAGCCAAATTACACTTTAATATTGCTACTAAATGAGACACCATTGTTGCTTCGTGTCCGCGTCAGTCCGCGTTAAGTCCGCGTCTGTCTGCGGTTTCGCGAAGCGAAACGTATCTAATCCTTTTTGCTCCCCACGCTTTCGCGCCTCAGGGTCAGGAACGTCCCAGCAGAATGCCTTCGCCTTTGGTGTTCCAGCCGATATCAACGGATTTCACCCCTACACCGGCTGTTCCATCTGCCTCTAACGCCCTCAATCCCGCTCATCTCTTCAGCGGCCTTAGGGTTAAGCCCTAAGATTTAACTGAAGATGCAGCGGGACCCCTACGCGCCCTTTACGCCCAATAAATCCGGATAACGCTTGGGGCCTTCGTATTACCGCGGCTGCTGGCACGAAGTTTGCCACCCCTTATTCTATTCCTACTATCAATCGTGTCTCGCTATCGCTCATCACCTTACGATTCCAAACTACGAATGCATCCGAATCTACGAAAATAAATTTCAAATTTGTAGATTCGCATCAATTTGTAGTTTTGGATCGGTAGTGTCGAACAATAGTGAGACACGACTTTATCGGAATAAAAAGCAGTTTACAACCCTAGGGCCTTCATCCTGCACGCGGCGTCGCTCGATCAGGCTTTCGCCCATTGTCGAATATTCTCGACTGCTGCCTCCCGTAGGAGTACGTTCCGTGTCTCAGTAACGTCGTTGGGGAATAGCCTCTCAGCTCCCCTACCCGTCGTCGCCTTGGTGGGCCATTACCTCACCAACAAGCTGATAGGACCTAGGCCGCTCCCGAAGCGACTTGCGTCTTTACTGGTAATTGGATTTTATTCGCAAGTCGCTTCAGAATTTCTAATTTCTAATTTTTAATTTCTAATAAATGATTTAATGACTTAATGTTTAAAAATTAAATCACTAAAAATTGATTGAAAATTTAAAATTGAAAATTGAAAATTGAAGAACTTGTAAACAAAATCCAACTACCAGACTATAGGATATTACCCAATCTTTCGACTGGCTATTTCCTACTTTGGGGTATGTACCAAGGTGTTACTAACTCGTTCGCCACTGTCAGACATCAGACATTAGAAATCGGATTTCGGATTTTTTGAATTAATGAATTAATTTGTTTTGATTCCACTTTATATTCTTCGATTAATGCATCGCAATTTCCACAATTTACATTGGAAAAGTTTAAAATTCTTATCTGCCACAAATGCGTAATTGTTTCATCTGAGGAACCAAGCGCCATATAAAGAAAACGTTTGAATTCGTTTTGCGAGTTCTTTTTTGCGAATCCCTCAGTAATCTGAGCGGAAATCGCTTTGGCTGAATTACAAACTTGAGATTTTAATTCAAATTCGTTTCGTGGCAATTGATTTACCAGTTCATAAATTCTCGGCAATAAATCCATTGCCCTTTTATAAATTTGTAATTCCGTTACGTCTTTCATTAAATCCAATTATATCACCCGAAATCTGAACTCTGAAGTCTGATATCTGACCGTTCGACTTGCATGCCTTATCCACGCCGCCAGCGTTCATCCTGGACCAGGATCAAATCCTCTAAGAAATGCGGATGAACGCAGATATATACGCAGATAAACACAGATAAACAAGTTATCCGCGTAGACCCGCGTTTTAATCCACGTAAATCCGCGTCAAAATTGGGACAACAAAAAAATCTTTAATTTTTAATTGTAAATGTTCATTCAGCATCATTCCGAATATCAGTATAAGAGGTAAAAAAGACTTGTCAAGTATTAAAAACTGCATTAATATATAAATAACCGAGTAGGGCCAAAAAAATTATTATGAAAAAAGACATTCATCCACAATATTATCCCAAAGCTAAGGTTCGCTGCGTTTGCGGCAACACTTTTACGGTTGGTTCAACCAAACCGGAAATTAATATTGAAATTTGCAGCAAGTGCCATCCTTTTTATACCGGCAGTCAGAAATTAATTGACATCGCCGGAAGAGTGGAACGGTTTAAGGCAAGAAGAGCGAAGGCAACAGTCAAAAATCCCGCCCGCGCGCAAGCTTCGGCCTTCGGCCGACGAAGTCGGCGCAAGCAAAAATCTCCATCAAAGGCGAATCCGCCTCTGATAAAAAGTCAAAAGGCAAAATGACCCGCAGCGTCACATAGAATTTAAATGTTATCCTTCGGGCTCGCGCCCTCAGGATGACAACAAAGTTGTCATTTTAAATTAACTTTATGGAACTCCCTGTTAAAAACAGAAACATTTTTGGTAAAAAGACAAAATCGTTGCGGAAAAACGGCTTTATTCCGGCTGAATTATACGGCCATAAAATTTCAAACCGGCACCTCAGCGTCTCTTTAAAAGAATTTGCTAAAATTTATAAAACCAGCGGCGAACAAGCCGGTCTTGTTAATTTAATAACCGAAGATAATGAAAAAATACCGGTTTTAATAACCAACATTCAAACTGACCCGCTTTCTAAAGAATTTTTAAATATTGATTTCTATCGGGTAAAAACCGGTGAAGCTATTAAGACCAAAATCCCGGTCCATTTTCTTAATGAGGCTCCGGCTGTTAAAGAAGGTTTTATTTTAATCAAAGTCTTGGATGAAATTGAAATAGAAACCCTGCCTCAAGATATTCCCCAAAATTTTGAAGTTGACTTAAGTCCTCTGAGAGAACTTAATCAAAGTATTCACGTTAAAGATTTAAAAACCAAAGGCGGGGTTAAAATTCTTAATGACAGCGAAGCAGTTATTGCTATCATTACCGAGCGTAAGGAAGAAGCGGCGCCGCCCTCGCCACCGGCTGAAACGGCTCCCACCACTCCCACTCCGGCAACTCCAATTGCCGGCGCTCCTCCATCAGCCGAATCCTCTAAAAAATCTTAGTTAAATAATTTATGGAAAAATTTCCCAAGCCGAAAAGGCTTATTGACATTAACGCCTCCTTGCCTAAGCGGCTTAATCTTTTTTCCCGGCGCAGTGTCAAATTACCTCTAATTAAGGGGGTAAAAATATTTTTTATAATTTCCGCTGTTTCATTTCTCCTTGGTTTGGTTCAAGCCCCCAGCAATACTAACTATATTTCCTCGGCTCAAGGCATTCAATCTGCCGAACAGGAACGCATGGTTTTGGAGCAACAACTTAAAGAGTTGGAAAAACAAATGGAGGAATACCAAGGCCAAATTGAGACTTACCAAACCAAAGGCAAAACTTTAAAAAATGAAATCGCTATTTTAGAAGCGAAAATTAAAAAACTCAATCTTCAAATAAAATCCATAGAAATCAACTTAGCCAACCTTAAACAAGATATTGCCAGCGCCCAAACCAAAATCAATTCAACGGAAATAAAAATAGAAAGTCAAAAAAAAGCTTTGACTTATTCTTTGCTGAATATTTATGAAACCGACGAACAAAGTCTAATAGAAATACTTTTAGTTAATAAAAAACTTTCTGATTTTTTTGGAAGTTTAAACAATATGATGCTCGTTCAGCAAACCCTGAGGGTCAACCTGGATGACATCATCAAACTTCGCCAAGATTTAGTTGACCAAAAACAAGAATTAGCTTTAGAAAAAACAGACATTGAAAATTTAAAGGCTTACCAGTTAGCCCAAAAACAAGGCATTCAAGGAATCAAAACCACCAAAAATAAGCTTTTAAAAACCACCAAGGGCAAGGAATCCGAATACCAAAAACTTCTCAAAAACACCAAAGAAACGGCCGCTCAAATTAGAAGCCGAATCTTTGAGCTCTTAGGCGGCGGCGAATTAAGTTTTGAAAAAGCTTATGAATATGCTCGTTTGGCTGAACAAACCACCGGCGTGAAAGCGGCTTTAATTCTGGCGGTCTTGGACAGAGAAACTCTTCTCGGAAAAAATGTCGGCCGCTGCAATTATAAAAATTCTATGAAACCTTCGGAAAAGCCGATTTTCCTGGCCTTAATAAGCTCACTCAATATTAACCCCGACAACATCACTGTTTCTTGCGCTAATCAAGATGGCTATTATGGCGGGGCGATGGGACCGGCCCAGTTTTTGCCTTCAACTTGGAAAAAGTATCAAGAACGAATCGCTCAAATTACCCATAATGCCATTCCTTCTCCCTGGAATAATGCCGACGCTTTCGTAGCCGCCGCTCTTTATCTAAAAGACGCCGGCGGAGACAGTTCATCTTTGGCCGGACAACGCGCTGCCGCGGCTAAATATTATGCCGGCAATCGCTGGCAAAGCTATCTTTGGAGTTACGGCGACCGAGTAGTGACAACAGCTCAAAAATTCCAAAAAGATATAGATATTTTGGTTCAAAACGGTTCTTAATTGACAGTTTCGCTGTCACCCATCGTCGTTTCGCTTCTCAGGATGACAGTTTCGCTGTCAGTTGAGAGATCCTTCGTCGTGGAATTTAGATGACAGTTTCGCTGTCAGTTGACAGCGAAGCTGTCAGTTTTTGAGGGCCTTAATAATCGGTTCCAATTCTCCATTTAGAATATTTTCTATATTGTGCCACTTCTTATTAATTCGGTGGTCAGTAATTCGGTCTTGAGGAAAATTATAAGTCCGAATTTTTTCCTCTCTTTCCGCCCAACCAACTTGCTCTTTCCTTAAAGCGTCTATTTTTTGCTCTTCAGCGGTTTTTTGAATTTCATAAAATTTGGCTCTTAAAATATTCATTGCTAATTCTTTGTTTCTGGCTTGCGACCGTTCGCTTTGAGAAGCTACCACTAGACCGCTGGGGATGTGTCGGATTCTAACAGCGGTTTCCACTTTATTGACATTTTGGCCGCCCGGCCCGGAGGAATGAAAAAAGGTAATCTCCAGGTCTTGAGGATTTATTTGAATTTCTTTTGGCTCAACTTCCGGTAATATTGCCACCGAAACTGTAGAAGTATGAATTCGGCCGGATTTTTCTGTCTCGGGAACCCGCTGAACCCGATGAACTCCGGATTCGTTTTTCAAAATCTCATAGAGATTTTGTCCTGAGCTCGTCGAAGGACTACTTATTTCGGCAATTAAAGTTTTATAACCTTTTAAAGAACTTTGGCTATAATCCAAAATAATAAACTGCCAACCTTTTTTGACGGCGTATTTTTGATACATCCGGCCTAAATCACCGGCAAAAAGCGCTGCTTCCTCGCCGCCGGTGCCAGCGCGAATTTCTAAAATAATTTTACTAATTGATTTTGATTCCATTTAATCTCTATTTAAACAAAAAACTCAAAAAATAGAAAGGGCTTGTAAAAAATACAAGAGCTTTCAAGAAAAACGACAAAATCCCTATATTTAACACCAAATCCCTATATTTAACGCCAAGAAAACGCCAGAACCGCCATCCTCAAAACTGTAACATATGTTACAGTTTTGAGGCACTATCTCTACCTCGATACCATCTAAACTCGACGATGTTATTTCTCTTAAACTCGACAGCGCTATTTTTTATTTAACATTAAAACGCCTTTTTAGCTCGTCAGCGCCCTCAATGATATCCACAATCATCGGCAGGCAATATTTCTCTATTTTCTGTTCCACAATCCATTCCCAGACATCTGCGGCTAACTTCTGAGATCCTAACCATACGCTTTTCTGCAAGGGAATAAAATTGTATGCCCTCAATAACCTTGTAAGGGCGATTCTTTTGGAGTTAAAATTCACCGGAATATCAAAACTCAATATGTACCATTGCCCTTTTTCATTAAATACTGGGACGGCCGGGTGATAACGACGAAACAGTTTTTTGCCGCTGGGGGTAAGGATAATCTTTTTTTGATGCGCCTGAAGAAAACCTCGTTCAATGAGTCGTTTTAAACTTTGACGCAAATATTTTTTTCGTCTGTGACGCTCAATAAATTCCTCAACAAGAAACGTTCCCGCTTCACCAAGGTCAGAGAAAAATTCGCTCCACTCGCGTATATGTCTTCGAGCATCTCGTGATGTTTTAGCCATAATAATTGCTATCCTCAATATTGTATCATATGATACAAGATTGAGGAAACAAAAAAATTATAAAAACCATGGAAGATTTGTTTAATTTGTTTAATCAAATTTTTTGATAAAGATAAATCGTGTGCCAGCCGACTTTTTCAGATTTCAGCAAACGGTAATAATGATTTTCTAATTTAGGAGAAAAAGAAACGCAAAGTATTTTTGTTCCGGGTTTTAACTGAAACAACTGGGATTTAAACAGTTTTTCTACCGGCTTCGGAAATAAATAAAGAAAAACGAAGGTGGCTTCTTCAAATTCTTCTTTTTCAATTTTAAGAAAATTTTGGGGGAAAATTTTTATTTTTGAATTTAATCCCCTTATTTTAATAAAAAATTTAGACAGCCAATAAACACAAGGCGAGGCTTCAAAGCCAACGGCTTTTTTAATTCCAAAATTTTCTACGGCCGTTATCAAAACCCGACCGTCGCCGGAACCAAAATCAAAAAGAACGTCTTCTTCTTTTAAACCGCCAAATTTTAAAATTTCTTTTAAATATTTTTTTCTTAAGGAAACGAAAGGCGCGCCTAAGATTTCCGAATAAAACAAAGAGACATAAAAGAAAAGAGCCATTAATACTAAAAAGAACAAAACAATAATTAATAAAAATTCCAAAAGAGGAATTGCTTTAGAAACTAAAGAAAAAATGCCGGTCATAGATTATATTATTTGTAATATTTTAACACAAAATTTTTTAAGGAATTTTATTAAATAATCTCAATCTTTGTTCAACTACCTTTTCTATTTCCCCAATTACTTCCGGCATTACTTTGTAAGGGGCCACTTCTCCGGGATGTTCTTTTAAAGATTCTTCCAATCCCTTTCGCCAAACCAGCCGGATTTCGGTACTGATATGAATAATTGAAATGCCGGCATCAATGGCAGCCAAAAAATCTTCATCGCTAATACCCGAGCCGCCATGAAGAACTAAAGGAATTTTAACGGCTTTTTTTATCTCCCGAATTCTTTCAATGTCCAAACGGGGATTGCGGGCATTTTTAAACATTCCGTGAACATTGCCAACAGCCGGCCCTAATAAATCTATCCCCGTTTCCCTGACAAAGGTATTGGCATCTTCGGGTTTGGTAAAATCTTCGGGGCAAATAGCCACTCCCGGCGGCACCTTTTTTAAAAGTTGCGAAGAACTGCCGATATAACCCAATTCTCCCTCAATTAAAATTTCTTTTCTCTGCCTGACGGCTATTTTCTTAATTATCTTGACGGCTTTTTTTGTTTCTTTGATATTTTCTTTAAACGGCAACTTGCTAGCGTCAAAAAGAATTTCATTAAAGCCGACTTCTGCCGCTTCTTTTACTTTTTCCAACGAATGAGTATGGTCAGCGTTTAAAAATAACCAAAATCCGGCATTGGTTGAGACATCGCCGTATTCTTTGTTATAGCTGGCGACAAAATCATAAATATGAGAAATTCCCAAATATTCGCGTTCTCCTTCAGAAACGCCGATAATAACCGGCACATCCAGTTTTATTGCTGCCCGAGCAATAGCTTCTAACTGTTCAAGGGTGGCAATATTAAAATGGCCGATGGCAATTTTTTTCTTTTCTGCTTCTTGAATTGCCTGTTTTAGGGTTTTCATAAATTTAAAATTTAATGCCGTGATGTTGTCGGTTTTAAAAATTCCCGCATATTTTAATTTTATAATACTTTAAGCATGTCCGCTATTGACTGCTTTTTTACGTACACTTTAGAGATTTCTTCACGCAAAACCAGTAAAAAATAATAATTATCCTGCCATTTTGGGTCAGTGAGCAATAAATCAACGAGGCCGAGCGCTCTTTCCAGAGAAGCTTGAAACATTTCCTGATTATTACTCCATTCTTTCGCTCTTAAAAGTTCGGACGCAACATTTAAAATCTGCTTATATTTGGAAAGTTTGAAAATTGTATTTTGCACAATCAGATAAGCAGTTTGTTAATTATTGCTTCAATACGTTTTCTTATTTGTTCATCAGAAATATCCAGGAAACGGTTGTGGGGCGGCTGAACATTTATAAGCGAAATAAAATCAAGCGAACGGTCTTGAGGATAAAAATTTGCCCCCCCAGACATCTTAGTAATTAAAGGTTCCATACCAAAGTTAAATTTCAAAATATCCTTTTAAAAGATTTTCTTGAGCAAATTTTTCCAGTTTCTTTTGATTAAAATATTCGCTAAAAATTTTGTTCCAAAGGGCTTCTTGATGATGATAAAGGTATTTAATCATTTCTTTTTCCTTAACCAAACTCATTACCGTGTCAACTAAATTAAAACTCACCAAAACTTCTTCTCCTATTTCATCTTTAAAATAATCCCCCACCCAATCCAAATTAAACCAAAAGCCCATTTCTTTGCCAAAATGATTAAAATGAGCGCCGCTTTTAATCAAATCTTCGCCGACCTTTGACCAATGAATCGCCTCGGGACTGATATGAGGGAAGAATAAGCGCTGATCATTTTCGTCATCTTTGGCTAAATAACGTTGAATAACCAGCCAAGGAATTTTTTTGTCAGCCGTTGGCAGTTTTTCAATAACATCTCCACGCAAAAGCGAAATAAGGTCTTGAGAAAAATTGGAAGATTTTTTGGAAAGATTAAAAATTATCTGCGAATAAAAAGAAATTTCGTGAAAGTAATGAAAAATCAAACTGAGCATTCTTAAAAGTTCGCCGGAAAATCCCAAAGAAACGGGAATAACGAAAACCACTCCCATTTCCTTTAAATGGCTGATGTTGTGCCATTTTTTGGAAATAAAACTTTCGGCGGAAGAAACCCATTTAGAACTCAGGGCCAAAACTCTAATTTCCCTTTTTTCAAAATCTTCCGGCTTTAAATTTTCATACTCCTTGAAAAAAACTTGATTTAACCAATTTTTGTCTTCCCTAAAACGCAAGGCGCTGTAAATTTCCCATAAATCTTCTTTGACAAGCATTTCCTCAACTGATTTGTATTTTAAATAAGACAAAATTTTCTGGGGCGGATTTTTAACTAAAAGTTCTTCGGCTTTTTCTTTTTTCAAAAAGAATCCCTCGGTTAGTCCGATAATTTTTTGGGCAAATTCTAAAACGCGCTGACAATCCTCGGAATCAGAAAGCCGCGGTTGCTTTAAGACTTCAAAAATAAGGTTGCCATCGGCTTCAATTTTTGAAATTAAGGCGTTGTAAATTTCCTTGGCATTGGCCTGAGCGGGAATATCCAATGTTAATAAACTTTCTTTTATTTTTTTCTCATTTTCTTGAACAATTTGCTCAAAAATCCTTTGACGGCCGGTCAAACGGGAAAACCGATCTTCCAAATGATGAATAACTCTTTTGTCCGCTCTTAAAATTTTGGCAATTTTTTCAATGGCTTCCATAAATTTATCTCAAATTCGTTTTATTCTTATTTTTAAATTTTTCCAGCGGGGGTTTTGAAATTCTTCTTTAGTTAAAATCCCTTCGGTGGCGCCCATTTTTTCAACCACGGCGGTGGCATTGGCGCTGGCTAATTGAGCCGCTCCTATAACATCTTCGGGTTTCAGTTGAGAAATATTGAAACGATTAAATCCTTTTTGGACCAAAAAAGCAGTAAAGCCAGAACCAAAAGCATCACCGGCGCCGGTTCGATCAACTAATTTTTTCTCTTGAAATGTATCTACCTTATAAACAAAACGACCATCAGAAATTGTCGCTCCCTTTTTCCCATTGGTAACAGCTAAAATGCCGGGCATTAATTTATCAAGTTTTTTAAAAACCTCTTTTTCTTTTTTAAAAGAAATGCCGGTTAATCTTGCTGCCTCCTCTTCATTTAAAACCAAAAAAGTGATGTCTTTTAAGGAAGCTAAAATCTCTTGAGGCCGATGGCTTAAATGGTAACCCGAAGGATTAACAGCCACGCTGATATTATTTTTTGAAGCGAATTTTATTAATCTTTGAAAAATCTTAATAGACCTACCTGTTAAAGAAACATACCACCACCGGCTTTTTAATTTTTTAAAATCCAAATCGGAAAAATCAAGGGTATCAGAAGCGCCGCGATAATTAAGAATTGTCCTTTCTCCAGAGGAAAGCAAAAGAACGGAATAAGCAGTCGGTTTTTTTGAGGTTTGAATCAAAAGATTTAAAGAAACGCCTTCTTTTTTCAAACGACGCCTGATTTCTTCACCAGAAACATCTTCTCCAATTTTAGCCAGGCAAGCAGTTCTTAAACCCTGACGGCTAAAAGTGACGCTGGCATTAATCGCATTGCCACCAATGGTAAAAAAAACATCCTCCACTTCCAATTTTTCTCCCAAAGGCAAAAGATAAGCCCAGCCTGAAGCCGCTTTCAAAAAATGAGTGAGCTTAAAATTGACTTTAAAAAAAGCATCTCTGGTGGCTGAACCAATAGCAATAATATCGTTCATTTTAATTATTATACCAAAAAACAACTCTTTTAAATACTTTAATAAATTATTGAAAAATGAATAAAAAACTCGATTCATGCCAAACAAATAATTTTTGTTCTTTAGGCCTGAATCGAGTAAGCTGTGGCATCCATATTGACCTCCTTTAGATTCTCTTATTGCGGCTATCTTTAGCCAGTCGCAATTTGATTGGATTTTGGAAATTGATGAACTCGGTAAAAAGTTCATTACCACCAACCCGGCGAAATACTATTTTTACAAAATTCTTTGCCGAGTCGTCGGTGAGTATTTCCTCAATCTCCTCTATGACTGCCGGCGTTACCCTGTCGGCAGTTTCTAATAATGCCACCATTGGAAGGCTATAAACACCTTCCTTAACATTTTCAGCCAAGGTTTTCCATTTTTGAAAAACGGACTGGTTAAAAACATATCCCGGGTAGCTGTGCCTATGATTATAACATCAATCATTATTAAAATTATACCTTAAAAATGTAAAATTTTCTAGCATTGTTTATAAAAACAGCTATCATTAGGAGAACCCAGCGCCTGTTTTCGTTACGGAATGTCTCTTGACATCCGAAGCTTACAACAGGCTGATAGTGAAAAGATTTTTTCTAGTTAATCTAGATTGTAAATAACGCTATGATTTTTTATTAATTTCTCATTAATTTCTCGTAGATTTCTCATAGATTTCTCAAATCTCTAGTTAACATTATATAGGATTAATCTTTTATAACGTCTTATAAAGAGTAACGTTTTATAAATAATTGTGAAATATTATTAAAGAGCTAGTCATTTTCAAATTAATTTCTAATTCTAGAAATAAGCCGGTAAAACTATACAAGTCAATTATTATTTATCCTAATAATTTCTCATACTTATACTCAAAAAATTATCTGCTAATGAATGGGCTTTGCAAAAAAAAATAAAAACTCGACTCACGCTCAGACATTTTGAATGTCGTCAGTGCATGAATCGAGTTAGTTCCTGAGTGGGTAACATGGCTAAGCTCCTCTAGTGGGTTTATAGAGTTAGAAACACCATCTTCCCTCTACTGTCCTTGGCGATCTTTAGCGTCTGGGGGTTCTCTTTGGTGATAACGACAGTTTCCTTCTGCCCAAGCTTCCATAAATTTAGCTTTCGAACCTCCAGTTCAATAACTATTTTGGCAGGGTCCCGGTCGTGCCGCACCACCACTTTCTCAATTTCATACCCCATCTTGCTACTGGTGTTCTCAACAATCCCACAAAGAGGAGGAATATACTCTTCCATCCCAATCAGCGTCGCCAGCATCTCCCACTCAGCTACGACGCTCACCCACTGCTTTTTCATAGCACACCTTCCTTTCTTATCCTTTCTTATGAAATTGTAAATTTGCTCCCTTTTTCTATTATAGAAAAGTAAAAAGAAATATCAACCTTTTAAAAATTTTTTTAACTGGGGTTTCAATTAGTTTGAGTGGCTTGGCCGCTTAACTTAGGCGCTGATTATCTTTTTCTTTTAAGAGCCTTCTTAACAGCCATCTTTATATGCGATATCCCTATTCCATATTTCTCCAAAAGTTGGGCGGGTGAACCTGATTCACCAAAGACATTTTTGATGCCGACGAATTCAATGGGCACTGGCTGTTTTTGGGCTAAAACCTCACTGACCGCGCTTCCCAATCCTCCGTAAACTTGATGTTCTTCCACTGTTACTATGGCTCTATATTTTTTAGCCAATTCAACAATCGTTTTTTCATCAAGAGGTTTAATAGTATGACAATTGACAACGACGACGCCGATTTTTTCTTTTTCCAATTCTTGAGCAGCCAAAAGAGCGTTGAATAAAATCGGACCGCAGCCAATAATAGCCACCTGCGGCTTTCGCGATTGATAAAAAATTTCTGCTTTCCCGGGAATGAATGACGTTTCTTCAGTTGTTAAAACCGGAGTTTTTTCCCGGTTGAATCTTAAATAAACCGGCCCCCAGATTTTTGCCGCGGCAACCGTGGCTTTTTTAGCTTCAATCGCGTCGCAAGGAACAATAACTTTCATATTGGGCATTGAACGCATCAAAACAATATCTTCGGTTGCCTGATGAGTAGCGCCGTCAGGACCAACAGAAATACCCGAATGATGGCCGGCAATTTTCACATTAGAATCATTGTAAGCAATCGTTGTCCGGATTTGCTCCCAATTTCTTCCCGGCGAAAAAACCGCGTAAGAAGAGATAAAAGGAATTTTGCCGGAGATGCCTAAACCGGCGGCAATGGTTGCCATATTTTGTTCGGCGATTCCGCATTCAAAAAATCTTTCGGGAAATTTTTTGGCAAAGGCTTCGCAACGAGTGGATTCAATTAAGTCCGCGCACAAAACAACCACATTAGGATTTTCTTCACCGGCAATCAAAAGACCTTCACCATAGCCATCGCGCGTCGGTTTTTGCTCGATATCGGCATCAAATAGTTTGGGGTTCAATTTGAGATTTGGGTTGATCATAAAATTTTTGTCCCGATTTTGTATCCCGCATAGCGGGATTTACAAAATCGAGGATCCACGATTTCTTTAATCCCGATCGTGAAGCGATCGTGGATAGAAATCGGGAGATTAAGTTTTAAATCAGGATTCAACATAGGAATTAGTAGTTAGGAGTTAGTAGTTAGTAGTTAGTAGTTAGTAGTTAGAAATTAGGAGTTAGTTTGTGAAGCGGATCTCAGTACTTGCGACAATTTATTTAACATTCGCATAATCTCATTAAGTAATGAAATGATAGAATCGTACTCACTTATTGATATATAGCTCAATTCCTTTGATAACTCTAATTGAGTTTCTAATTCTGCACCAGAGGCAAAAGCGATATTAATAAATTGAGAATATTCTTTTGCGTGTCTCCGTAAATATCCTTCGGCAACATTGGAAGGAATCCCCACCGCCGCTCGTCTCATCTGACTTACCAAACCATATGTCTCTGATTTGGGAAAATTTTTCGTTAACTTATAAACTTCTAAAACTAATTTCATAGATTTTTTCCAAACAATTAATTCTCTAAATGATTTTGTTTTTGAATTCATATTTCTCGCTCCTAAATACTAACTCCTAGATACTAACTCCTAAACACTAAATCATTATTGATGCTCTGATTTAATTCTCCTGCCAAGTGTCCTTAGTTCTTCTAATGCTTTTTTTGCTTCTTCTTTATTCGGCGGTTTGCCATGCCATTCAAATTTATTTTCCATAAAATCAACGCCTTTGCCGGGAATGGTATGGGCGATAATAACCGTTGGTTTTTCAAAAATAGCGACGGCTTCATTAACCGCATCAACCAATTCCCTCATATTATGGCCGTCAATTTCAATCACCTGCCAATTAAAGGCTTCATATTTTTCTCTTAAAGGTTCCAGGGGCATAACATTTTCGGTAAAACCGTCAATTTGAATATTATTACGGTCAATGACCGCGGTTAAATTACTTAAACGATATTTGGCGGCAAACATTACCGCTTCCCAAATATTACCTTCTTGTTGTTCGCCATCAGACATCAAACAATAAATGCGATATTTTTTTCTATCAAGTCTCGCGGCTAAAGCCATTCCTATTGCCTGCGATAAACCGCAACCCAAAGGTCCGGAAGTAGTTTCAATGCCCGGCAAAGAACCCCGATGAGGATGACCTTGGAGCCGGGAATTTATTTTTCTCAAGGTTCCCAATTCTTCTAAAGGAAAATAACCGGCAAAAGCCAAAACCGCGTAAAGAGCCGGACAAATATGACCGTTGGACAAAACCAATCTGTCCCGCTCCGGCCAATGCGGTTCGCTCGGCCGATGATTTAAAATGTGAAAATAAAAAGCCGCCAAAATATCAGCCATCCCCAAAGAACCGGCTGAATGCCCCGAACCAGCTTCAACAAGCATTCTGATAATTGCCTGTCTAATTTCATTGGCTTTTTCTTCTAATTTTTTCAGTTTTTCTTCGTGAAGTGGTTCCATCTTTAAAGCAATTATAGCACTTTTTTAATTTATCTTAAAATGATTTTTCTTTTCAAAGGGGCTTTTAACATATCTTTCGGTTCTTTCCCGTTTTTTAATAAATTAAATAATTCTTTTTAGTTCTAAAACTTGGTTCTAAAACTTGGTTTTAAAACATTCTTTATTGTCACATTTAATACGCCATGGCATAATAGAGGTGACAAATGCGAAATAATGACAATAAGAAAATGATACAAAGAGTTGATATCCGTAATATCCGGAAGAACTCAAGAGCTTACAAGATTCTAAAATACCTTGCTCTCGGTTCTGGATTCATTATCCTCTCTACCATCTCGCCCTATGGTGGCGCTAGAGTGGTGAAAAGCCTTATTCAGAATTATCTTAGACGGAAGCGTTTTGAAAAATACCGATTCTTAACTGATTTAAAAAATTTACAAAAAAGAGATTTAATTGATTATCAAGATCTCGGAAATGGCAATGTTAAGATAATTATCACCGCTCGGGGAAAACAAAAAGTTCTTCTCAACAATATTGATGAGATAAAACTAAAGAAACAAAAACGATGGGATGGTAAATGGAGATTGATAATATTTGATATTCCTCATAGCCGCAAAGGAGCGCGCGACGCCTTCCGAAAAATATTGAAAAATTTGGGCTTCTATCCCCTTCAGAAAAGTGTTTTCATCACGCCTTATCCCTGTGAAAATGAAATAGATTTTATTGCCTCAATCTTTGACATCCGCCAAAATGTGCTCCTGCTCTACGTAAACAATTTTGAAGGCGAAGAAAAACTAAAATATCACTTCAAAATTAAATAAACTCTAGAATGTCACCGTTAGAATGTCACCGTTAGAATGTCACCGTTATTAAGCCATGGCTTAATAACGGTGTAGTCAAAATATTTTACTTAAATATTTATTTAAATATTTTATCTACAAATATTTTATCTACAAATATTTTATCTGATATTTATATATTTATATTTAATATTTATCTGATATTTATCTAAATCCAATAAACTCTTGACAAATTAGAAAGAAATATGCTATACTCCAAGCAGAAAGTGAAAGTTTCGCCTTGCCTAGCCAAGGTGTTTGAAAATCCGACTTCTGATGCTAGGTAGAGGAAGTCAAAATAAGGAGACACAACAATGAAAGCACTGAAACTCTTCTTCCTGCTGGTGGCCATGGCATCGATGGTAGGAATGGCGTTCAATGTTGTTGGCGGGACAGAAGGAGAAAATCCTAATCTTCTGTTTTGGCTAGTTGTCTTTGTCGTAGCATTGCTCTGCACAATGCTAACGACAAAAAAGCCGGTGAAGTAAAGTAGTAATAGACCGGCAAAAATGTAAAAAGGGTCTTCCCAAGGAAGACCCTGTATTTTTTTCTCAAAATAGTTATTATCTTTTTATTCTAAAATCTCACACCTTGCCCAATTTCTCTAAAGTGGTTTTGGGATTACTGCTCCCCCAAATGTAGGAAGCAGAAACCAAGATGTCTGCCCCGGCTCTTTTTGCTAATCTGGCGGTTTCCAAATTAATTCCGCCGTCAACTTCTATGACAAGGCTGGGAAATTTTTTTCTTAAGAATTGAATTTTGCTTAAAACTTTTGGTTGAAATTTTTGGCTGGCCCAGCCCGGTTCAACTGCCAAAATTTGAATAAATTTAAAATCCTTTAAATAAGGGATTATTTTTTCAACCGGCGTCTCCGGATTAATCGCCAAACCCAATTCAACATCATTTGCTTTACATTTTTTAAAAATTAAACTGAAAACTTTCCGACTCATTCGTAGATTCGGATAAATTTGTAGTTTGGAATCAGTTATGGCTTCCAAATGAACAATAATTCTCTTCGCTCCGGCTTTCACCCAATCCTCAATTACCGCCTCAGGATTTTCAACCATCAAATGGCTTTCCAAATTAAACTTCCAACCGGCATTTTTAAGAAATTTTTTTAAATTTTGAAGGTCTTTTAAATCATTGCCCCAAGTTTTTGCCGCGGTAAATTTGCCGTCGCTAATATCAAACTGAACCCAAGGACTCCCCAGTTTTTTAACCTGTCTTAATTTTTTAGTGACGCAAGGCCAATTTAAACAATTAATGGCCGGAATTACTGCCGGTCCTCTTTTTTCAGAAACCGCTTTCATTTTTAAGAGAACCGCTTTCTAAAATTTCACTTTCCACTTGAACAATTTTACTTAAACGTCTTTGGTGGCGGGGTTCGTCGGAAAAAGGCGTGCTTAACCAAACTCTGACAATCTTTTTAGCCGCTTCCCCATCTAAAAAATCAGCAGCTAAAGTTAAAACATTGGTATTAATATCATTACGGCTGTCAAAAGCTTGGTTGGGACTCATTGCCAAAGCCGAACGGACATTAGGAAATTTATTGGCAACGACATCCACCCCCACTCCTGAACCGCAAATGACAATGCCCCGGGAACTTTCAAAACCCCGGCTGACTTTTCTGGCAACCGCCGCGGCAAAATCAGGGTAATCATCGTCCTCATCATAATGGTCATTGCCCAAATCAGCTATTTCAAATCCCTCGTTTTTTACAAAATCTTTCAAATATTCCTTTAGTTTAAAACCCAAGTGGTCGGCACCGAAATAAATAATCATTTTAAATATTATAAATCAGTTCCATTATAAAAAGAAGGTCTAATTTGCTACATCCTGAAATTTTTCCATTGCAACCTTAGCCGCAACAGAGATGAAAACTTCATTTAAATTATACAAAAAACAAGCCCCCCAATCCAAATCGGAACGAGGGACTAAAAATTAAAACGTAAAAGAAGGGTCGGCTGTGAGTAAAATACCGCTCGGCCGACGCGCCACCGGCAGCCCGTGGCAAAATCCCACGCAAACAGGTCCCACTCTCGAGGGTTGAAATTCCAGTCCACGTTCACCGTAACCACACGACCATCTTTTAATACAAGATAAAAAATGTTTGCGTAGCCGCTGTTTAACAGTAAACCGTCCTCGCCCTTGGGTTGCTGCCAGACGAATAATCTACTGATCATCCCGACAAATTCTGGAGGGGTAAATGTTCCCTCACCGATTTTCGGGCAGAGCTCAGAATCATAGGCACATTCTATAAGCATTGATTTACAGAAAAAACCACGGAACTCGGGTACGATTTCAGGAACCTCCGGGAGAACCCATTCCCGGAAATTGTCGTTCATCCGGATATTCACAGGACCGTTCTTGCCGAAAAATTCGCTCTTCAAGAACAACGAGCCAGTACTGATAATGGAAATTCCCTGGATAATTTCCTTAAATCGTTTTGCCATAGCGTTTTCCTTATATTTTTGGCTTACCTTTATCAAGCGACGATTATTTGCTCAACTTAGGGCCTGCCAATTAGTTTCAAAGTGCACCTCCATTATAACAAACTTTGCTCTTCATTTGTCAAGGACTAAATTTGCCACATCTTGCACGTGTTTCACCAGTGTCGCTGCGTAACCCCATTCGTTATCATACCAAGAAAGAATTTTTACCAAATCCTTGTCAATGACTTTAATGAAATTCAAATCAATGATTGCTCCGTAGGGCTCGCCAATAATATCCGAGGAAACCAATTGTTCTTCAGTAACTTTTAAAATCCCCTGCCAGCGCGGTTCTTGACTGGCTTTTTTAAAAATTTCCTTAATTTCTTCTACCGAGGTTTCTCGCTTGGCCACAAAAGTAATGTCGGCAATGGAGCTAGTGAGCAAAGGCACTCTTAAAGCGAACCCGTCAAATTTTCCTTCCAGTTCTTTAATCACTCGGGTGACGGCAATCGCCGCGCCAGTGGTGGAAGGCACAATATTTTGAGCGCCGGCCCGGCCGCGCCGCCAATCGCTTCCCTTTGTCGGCCCATCAACTAAATTTTGAGTGGCAGTATAAGCGTGAACAGTATTTAAAATGGCTTTTTTAATTCCCGGATTTTCTGCCATAATAGCCATTACCGGCGAGACAGCATTAGTGGTGCAAGAAGCGTTAGAGGTTAAAACCACGGAATTTAACTCGCCTTCATTTATTCCTATTAAAATAGTCTTGCCTTCAGGACCATCGGCATCTTTGGCCGGGGCAGTGATAATTACTCTTTTGGCGCCGGCTTGAAGATGAACTTTGGCTTTTTCATAAGATTCAAAAATTCCCGTGGCTTCAATCACAACATCAATTTTTAAATCTTTCCAGGGCAATTTAGCCGGTTCTTTTTCCTGAAGAACTAAAATTTTTTTATCATCAACCATCAAATAATTCTGCGTAAATCCGCCTTCAGTCTGCGTCAATCCGCGAATTTCCGCAGGAAATTGTCGGTACACGGAATCGTATTTCAAAAGATAAGCGAGATTATCAACACTGCCCAAATCATTGATGGCGACAATTTCAAAATCCGGCTGATTAAAAGCTTGCCTAAAAAACAACCTTCCTATTTTTCCAAACCCATTTATAGCAATACGCATAATTTATATTAAAAAATAATTATTTTAGCGAGGCCGACTTCGTCTGCTGGAAAGCGACTACGTCGTCCGAAGGCTGACTTGCCCCGTCTTAAGTTCCGCAGAAATTTTAGCGCAAGGTTTTTCAAAAATAGCCTTCTCAAGATATTTTTATTATAACAAAATTATTACAACAAATCCAGCAATTTCTCCGTCTTTAAATCCAGCAATCTTATTACAACAAATCCGGCAATTCTTTCATCTTCTTTTATCTGCGGATATACAGTTTTGTCTGCGGATAGACAAATAACTTTAGTCAACAAATCTTTCATCTTCTTTTATCTGCGGATATACAGTTTTGTCTGCGGATAGACAAATAACTTTAGTCAACAAACTCACGATCGTGAGTTTGTTGACTAAATAAAATTCTAAGTTTATAAACAAAATATAAACAAAAAATCAAAAATACAACCGCGGATTTTTATTTTTCTTAAAAATAAATTAAGGGATAATTGTTCCTTTCAAAATTAAAGAAATATCACGCCAGTCCCAAAAACGTGTCCAACTGCCTTTGGTCTCAAAAATGTCAGAAATGTAAAGATTGCCGGAATTAGGAGAATTGTGGAAGGTTTTTACACTTAAATGGTATTCATAAGAACTAACATCAGAATTACCCGGTTGGCAATTATCCCCTTCCACAACCAAATAATAAGTTTGGTTAGCAGAAAGAATAATATTGTTATTGGACTTATTAAAATTGAAAAGGTCAAAAGTCCATGATGGCATTATTCTCTCATGCGGAACAAGGTCAGTTGAAATAATGTCAGCCGGGTCAGCGCTGGGTTGATTTTCGTCCGTGCTACTGGCTTTTACCAAAGAAACTCTGGCATTATAGCCGTTCTGGCCGCTCTGCTCTAACCAAATTTTATAACTATCCAATTTGACTGTCTGGTTAAATTTTATTTTTTCAGCCGCCCGACTGCATTCTCTATAACCGAGAGGCCAATCATTACTACCGTCGGGCCTATCACCTCCTTGAGAATAATCAATCAATGTTAAAGGCAAAATTGGCATTTGAAAAGTAGTGGTCGCTATTTCTGAATAAAGGTTAAAATCATCTTTGGCCCGAACAGCTATTTCATAAGTTTGGCCTTCGGTTAAGGTTAAGCCGGAAATTTGTTGGGAAGCGATGCCGCGAGTTAAAGACTGCCAAGAACTGGAAGCCAGTGGTTCATTTAAAAGAGCGTAATTAGTCTCATAACTTATTAATCTATCTAAAGTATCCGGGTCATTAGAACCGCTCCAATTAACAATCACTTGGGGGTCATCATTATTATTGTTAAAAACAGCTGTTACCGGACCAGGAGACGACGGCGGCTGGTGAATCGGCGGTTCGTTCTGAAAATAATATTTTGTTTTATCAACCGCGGCCAAATTAAAATACTGATTGCCACCTCCTCCCCCGCCAAAATCATAAAAAGCCAAGGTTAAATAATCGGCCGGCGAAAAAGCGACATCAGAAACAGAACTCGCGGTTTTAATATTAAATCTTTTATCTTCTAAATCTCCAAAGCTATAAGCGCTACTAAGCGGTCCCCCTGGCTGACAAGAATAGTTATTCCAAGGTATTAAAAGAGAAGGAGAAGAAGAAGGACCATAACCGTGACAAGCATTATATTTCAAACTGAGAAAATTCGGGTCCTCTGGCGTAAGCCAGTGGGCGGTATCAAATGTTTGCTGTTTTGGTGCATCATGATTCAAATAAAACATAACTAATTTCCAATTCTGATTATTTGTTGTATCATTTTTATCCCACAGTGGACGACTAGAGCTTGTTACTAAATCAACAAAGTAATTGTCACTGCCTGGCCTTGGATCACGATAAAAATAAACGCCATCAAAAAAGCTTTGAGCAAAAATAGTGGTAGTGGAATAATTGGCAAATCCATCGCGATCTTGAACTTCAAATTGAAATTCGTAATTCTTTCCAATTTCATTAATTCCATAGGAATAAGCTAAACTGGAACTGCTTTTATAAAGCAAGGTGGAATTACCATCAGTAATATCATAAAAGGAATAAATGTTCGTTGAAGTTGCACCTTCAGCGTCAATTGAAACATTCCAGGAAAAATCTATTTTGGGATTCGGACTATAAGCTGCCTGGAGATTATTTATTGAGGGTTTTTCTCGCGGCTCGGCTAAATTCGCCGAATTTTGCGGATGAGGGGTATTGCGAATTTCAAAATCAGCGGCACTGTCTGTATCACAGCCATTGCCCAAAAATTCGTTGTCCAGTTGACTGGACACACACTGATTACTTTGCCAAGCTTTTCTTTCTAAACTTTTATTAGCTTCGGGAACAGTTGAGGTGGCAGTTGACACCGACAACAGAGGCGCACCATAAGAAAAACTATCAATAATTTCTGACTCAGAAATATCAAAAATAGGAGTTGTTGTGCCAACCAAAAAAATCGTGGCACCGCTGGAATTACCGGAAAGAGAAAAACCGCTATAAGTCATATCGGATTTATCCTTTAAAGAACTAGTAGCATTTGAATTTATTAAAAGAAAAAAACTTTTTGCCGCTATTTGATGACCATTGCTAAAATTTTTCTTTATAATTTTATCGGTTGAAGTAGCGGTACCGCTTAAATACTGGATTGAAAAATTATCCAAAGGAATGTTGCGATTTGTCGGATTATAAAGTTCAATAAATTCATCATTGGCCGTATCGCCCCTAATCTGAATTTCGCTAATCACAATATGATTAACGCCGGCTGGCTGAGCAGAATTAACAGAAATTGTGGTAGAAGTGGCGGTTGAAGAAGCATTTTGCTCATCAAAAATAATTAAACTTACTGGGTAAGAGCCGGCTTGAGAATAAAAATGAGTCGTGGTGGCAGTAGAAATCGTGGAAGTGGCGCCATCGCCAAAATCCCATTGATAAAAAACAATTTGACCATCATCGGTTGAAGAAGCGGCATCAAAAATTATTTCTTCGTCAACTTGAGGATTCTGCGGCGCATAAACAAAAAAAGCGCTCGGCGCTTGATTGGTTGAAGAAATTTGATTTTGCTGGCCGGGGGTTGGCTGAATTTCTTTCCATTCATTATTAATCAACTGAAGCGATTTGCCATTATCATTCGCTCCCCAGCTTGATTGATAATTTACTTGATCCACAATTAAATCGCCATTTTTAATAGCAATCGTCTCACCGGTATTATTCAAGGAAAAAGAGCTGTCAATAATCGTCCCTGAATAATTTGACCAGTCAGTTAAAAATTTTTCAGGATTATCAACGATAATAGCATATTCGCTCGGAGAAATTGTTAAAGAGCCTCTATATACTAAAAGAAGGTGATTAGAACCTCCTTCAGAAAATTTCCAGCCGTCTAAATTTACAGTAGAAGTTCCGGCATTAAAAATTTCTATCCATTCCCTGCCGGTATCATTGCCTTTGGGATCATACATAATTTCCGTAATTTTTATTTCTGCCACAGCTTGCTGTTGATTGTTGGTTGTTTGTTGTTGGTTATTAGTTGACGTCCCGCCGCCTCCACCACCGCTTGTAGAAATTGGCGCTAATTGTGTATTTTCCTGCCGAGGCGTCCCGCCGCTCGTAGCCGAAGTGTGCCAACCACAAGGCGCGGACAAATGCGGACTAGACGCGGACTCATACGGACAAATATCCCGTTCCATTGTTTTTCTTTCGGTCGCCGAAGTATTATCGCCGGCCGGCCAGTTAGGATTAGCCAAAACTTCGTCAATCAAATTACATTGCTCATCAAAAAGCCTTAATCCTTCATCAGAATTGGACAAAACGCCTGTATAAACAAAGTCGGCCGTGATTGTCGGCAGAGTATTGTCCTTAGTCCTTTCCAAAAGATAAAAACCGCCAGCAAGAATTTTTTTGTTAATGATTTTGCGATTGTCTGGCTGACCAAAAACTACTTTAATCTGCTCTCCTTTGTCAATTAATTGCCAGCCGTTTAAATCAACTTCGCTGTTAGAAATATTTTTCAATTCAATCCATTCATCGCTGGCGTTGTTTGAAGTCCCCATCCAAGCAACTTCATTAATAATAACTTTTTGATGAGAGGGCGATTGACCAGTGGCAAAACTGCAAGGTTTAAAAGTTGGAGATGAAATTTTAGATTGATCTTGCAGTGAAGTATCAGAAACTTTTGACAGGGATGAGGTCGATGAAGTCGCTGATATCGATGATGTCGCTGCCAGCAATGGCGAAGTTTCTTCAACAACTTTTTTCTCCAATTCCTTTGAACCCAAAACTTGATATTTGAGTTTGGCGGAAATTTTGCCGCTGGCTAAATCAGCCGCCGAGTAAAAATATGTTCCCAAAGCTGCATCTAACGGCACTAAGTAAACATAGTCATAATTGCCTTTGGTATCGCTTAAAATTGAAATCTCAATTTTTTTATTCGGCGCCGGCGGCTCAAGAGATATCAAAACCCGACTATTGGGCGTAAATCCCTGACCGCGCTGATGAATTACTTCTCCTTTTTTTACTTCAGTTTTGTCAAGAGAAATTTTGGGGTCAATGATAGGGAGGACAATGGTTGTTTGTTTTTCTTCTCTGGTTGAAGTTCCAAAATTTTTATTTTCTGGCTGTTGGGAATTGACCAAATCCGGCGTGTTGAGGGGGATTTCTTTAACCAAATTCCGCGGTCCTTGATTACTAAAAACACTGGAGAAGGTTTCACTAATGGTAGAAGCAACATTACCGACAACATTACTGACAGCGCTCATCACCTGTCCAAAAAAGGACTTCTTTTCTTGAATATTTTCTTGAATAATTTCCGGGCTATTTTTTGCTTTTTCAACTTCTTGGAAGAAAAGATTAATCACACCAGCGCCATATTGAACGGATTTAGTGGAAAGACGAGACCAGTAATTTTCTAAAACTATATCTGATTCTAATGTCGCATCGAATTTTATTGAGAATAAGATATTTGGAATTGATTTTCTAAATAAATAATAGTCCCCAAATTCACTATCAATTTTTGTAGGATACAAATATTTATCTATTCTTACCTCATAATCTGGTTGTGGTAATTCGTATCCGCTTTGTGTTCCAATTGTATCCTTGCTGTAAAAATTATTATTTGAATATTTCGCTAATTCATCAAAATAAGAATTTAGATTAGAAAAAATTATTGGGGATTTATTTTGCAATCTTTGGTCTAAATTATTATCAGAATTAGAAAGAGTATATTTTTGAGTATAGTTTTCATAAGGACTATTTCCAGGATGAGGGTCATTTCTTGTATGGTCTGGCACCGAAGTATCTTCAATTAAATGCAAAATATGGCCGAGGGTAAACATTGCTTTTTCTTTTTCACCTTGAACATAAAATCTAATCGCTCTTTGCCAGGTAAAATCGGTTTCAGTTGAAAGCACAGTGATTTTTAACTGTTGGACAGCTGTTAAAATTGAAGCAATGGTTGCCGGCACTTTATAAGTCAAATTGTTTTGATTACTGCTATCCTGCGCCCAATTTTTTGATTTTTGCCAGGTACCTACATTAACCAAGGGGTCAATGGCTGGATCATAAGTAAGCCCGCGATTATACACCGGGTCATAAAAATGGTTCATCCAGCGCGGAATATCATCCTCGTGCCGCGAACCATCTAATAAATAAGAAACCAAGTCATCAGAAATTTTATTATTCGGAAAATTTTGATTATAAAGCTTAACAACTTCTTCTGTTAAAAAGGCGTGTGTTTCCACGTCATAAGCAAAAGCGTTATGAGCATAAAAAATTAAAAGACCGGAAATGATAATTAATAATTTAAATTTAAACTTCATTATCTAAAACATTACAAACTTTCGATTCCCCAAACCTGGGAGTAGGTGTTGAAATGTAAATTAATATCAGCTTCTAATTCTTTTGGTTTATCTTTTTTATATACAATAAACCAAGCAGTGTTTTCTATTGTTGTAATTTCTTTATCTGGTACAGCTCGTGAAACAATATCAATAATATTAGATAATTGTCCTGTTTCCTTTTTTTGTTTTAGGACTTCTATCCATTTCGGATCAGCACTCCCATCCTCTCTCAGCACAAAATACTTACTCGCCAGCCCAATGTCTTCTTTTTTCAATGCCTCAATAAACATTTTCAAAGTTTCTTCCGGAGTTTTGCCGCCGTAGGTGTCTTCCTTCATTGCTTTTTCATAGTTTGTTTGCCAATTAAGATATTTTTGGTAATTTTCCTGCGTCTGCCGTTCCAATTTCGCCTGGGGGCTAAAATATTTATTCCAAACAAAAAAACCGGCGCCAGCAATCACCATAATTCCCAAAAATCCCGCAATAAATTTCCAGTATCTTCTTTTCGTTGGTTTAATTTCTGAGTCTTTATTATTTTGATTTTGCTCTATTCCTGATTCAAAATTTGAAATTTCCATAGTAAAAAATCGCCCCCTCACTAGGCCTTTAATAAATTATAGCAAATTGCTTTCAAGCCTTCTTAGCCAAGCCTGTGGATAACTTTAGTCAACAAACTCACGATCGTGAGTTTGTTGACTAAACTGTTACCGTCCGTCAATTACAGCCAATGATTTAACTAACAGCCAATGATTTAACACTTAATTATTTAACATTTAATTTATTTACGTTAAGAAGTTTAAAGATTTAATTTCTTTAATGTTCCCGTTTGAGTAATTTTAAAGATATGTACAGAATCAATTAAATCTAATTCTGCTAAAGCGTTTAAAAACTCTTCTGGCAATTTATTTCTGCCAATCCAGACGCTTTTCTGAAGCATTGTAAACCCCAAAGCCAATAAAGTAGATCTCAGCCAATCTCGTTTTGCTCTGTGTTTTTCAGGAATGTCAAAAACAATGAGATTTATATCATTGTCTTTTTCGTGTCTAACATTAAATAGAGGAAAGTGAAAGGTAATTTTAATTTTTTCTAATTTTTCCCTACCTAAAGATGTAATCGTCCACCATGTTTTGTTTCCCTTTTGCTTCTTTTCTACAAAGCCCTGCCTTTTTAACCTTGAAAGCAAACTATAAAATTTATGTTTTTCTTTTTGTAATAATTTAGGATTGATTCTTGTTGTGTCCGTTTTAGAGAAATCGGGGAGCGTCGGATAAAATACCCTCCTTTTCATTTTTTTGTAATCATAACCGCTAAGAAATATATTAAGGAGAGATTCAGTTATCCGTCCAGTCTTTTTTAAAATTTCCAAAATTAATTGAGTTTTCATAATTAGTATTTATTTAATCTTATTTTAATCCTATTTTATTCTTAAATTTTAGTCAACAAACTCACGATCGTGAGTTTGTTGAGTAAAATGGAAAGCAACGGAAGCCGAAGAATTAGTAAATAATAAAATATAAAACTGAGGCAGAGTTAGTAAATAATAAAATAGTGGAAAGTGACGAAATTCGGATTAATAAAATAGTAAAAAGCGACAAAATTCGAATCAATAAAATCCTAAGTAATAAAATAACGAACAGAAGTCATTTTTAAAATAGTCGTGAATATTTAAGACAGTTTGATGGCCTCAGCAATGGTGAAGTGGCTTCAGTGTAGTTATTAATATAGAAACCTGATTTAAAAAAAACCTACAAGATTCCAGCCATACTCAACATACCCAAAAAATTCCTATTAAATAATCCTGCCCCTCTATAAATTTTCGCATATTTTTTACTAATGTTGCTTTTTAACAAAAGCAGCAGTTTTTTATCATAAATTCTTGATTTTCCATACGCCGCTAATAAGGATGGTATAAAAATTAAAATCTCCGCTAAAGCGGAGATTTTAATTCAGCTTATTTTAGAAATTTCTACTTCAGTATACGGCTGACGATGGCCTTTTCTGCGGCGATAACGAGTTTTGGAATGATAGCGAAAAACAATTTTCTTTCTCTCTCGGCCAAGCTTCAAAACATCAGCCTCTACCTTTGCGCCCTCAATATAAGGCTGACCGATTTTTAACTCTTTGCCGTCAGATTTTAAAAGCACCTTGTCAAAAATTAATCGGCCGCCGGGTTCGGTATTGGCCTTTTCAACTCTGATTTTTTGCTCAGCTGAAACTCGGTATTGCTTCCCGCCCCACTCAATTACTGCCCACATTATCTTTCAAAATGGTCCTTAACCCTTGAGACTAAATTAGCGGCGTAATCTTTGCCTCCTAAACCGAAAGCAATGCCGCCAGCCAAAGCAACCAACGCCACAAAACCCGTTACCAAAGCATTGATGATAGCCACCGCTACTCCTAATTGAGACAAGGCGGCCAAAGAACCAAAAACCACAACTGCCCACCAGGTTAAAGAACCTAAAAAGTAGGCGGAGTGAAGTTTAGCGCTTTTGACCGACATCCGCACCAAATGTTTCAAAAAGTTGGCGATGACTACCGAAACCAGCATAATTAAAACAGCTACAACAATGCTGGGGATGTAAAGCAAAATATCCCTTAAGAACCCGGAAAGAGCGTAAAATCCCAAAATATCCGAAGCCGCCAGCAAAAAGACAACAACAATAAACCAATAAACAATTTTGCCGAAAAATTTACCGGTGTTGATATTTAAACCAGCGCGGTCAAAATATTCTTTGAGTCCTACGCTAACCAGGACTTTATCCAATTTCAGCAAACTAATAAGCTTTTCTACCAAAGAGGCTAACCCGGCCGCAATCACCAAACCAACCAAAAAAACAATGAGCGCGCCTAAAATGCTGCCTAAGGCTTTAATGACGCCCCACCAGATTTCCTGCAACGAATTCACCACTAACGCTGTCCAATCTTGAATAAACATATTTTATTTTAACAAACTTCTGTTCAATTTCGACCTTTTGAAATAATTTCTATAATGCTAGCATAAAGACCGGACAAAAACAACAATTTTTGCCATTTTCAATTATTTTAGCACAAAAATTATCCAAAGAATAAGACTTAAAATCAAGGCAAAAATTTTTTCTTTTAAATTTTCTTTCCGAAAACTCTGCCAAAAAGTAAGCCGGGCCTTGCTTCTTTGACTATAAAAATGGGCGATAATTTGAGTTAGCTCATTAATATCCGAAACTATTTTTAAAATTCTATTTTGGGCAACCGAAATTGTCCCCTTTTCTTCGGAAACAACAATTATGAAGGCATCGGTGTGCTCGGCCAAACCCAGAGCCGCCGCATGACGGGTCCCGAATTTTTTCGTCATCTCAAAATTTTCCGAAAGCGGCAGCTGAACGGCAAACTTATAAATTTTATTGCCCTCAATAATAACCGCGCCGTCATGACCGGGCGTATGAGGATCAAAAATACTTTCTAAAACCTGTCCGCTGATTTCGCCGTTGAGCAAAAAACCGCCATGGCAAAAATCGCTAATTGGCTCGTAGCCGCGAAAAACAATCAGGGCTCCAAACTTTTTCTTCTTTAGATAATCAATGGCTTCAACAATTTCGCTGGAGATTTTTTCAGAAGCTGGCAGTTTCCGACCGTAATTAATCCAGCCAACAAAAATAAATTTAAAGAATCTTCTTATTTCATCCCGAAAGATGACAATTAAGGCAATTAAAAAAATTGAAAAGAAATTGCTAAAAATTAAAGAAGTCAAATGTAAATTGAAAACTAGCGCCAAAATATAAATTAGAACCGAAATTAAAATGCCGCCGAAAATAAATCGGGAACTGCTTTCTTTAAAAAGAATCAAAATGAAATAAAAGAGGATGCTGACAATTAAAATATCTAACAAACTGCTTAATGCCCCTATATTTATTAAAAGAGAAGGAAAA
>PEUU01000032.1 GCA_002781185.1 Candidatus Jorgensenbacteria bacterium CG03_land_8_20_14_0_80_38_39
GCCTGGCATTATCGGAAAATCAACAAAGTGGCCTTTAAAATAGTAGTCATCGATTGCCGTTTGATAAAAACTAGAAATGCTATTCTCCCCAATTTCCTCAACGCCATCAACAAATAAAAATGGCTCCTGATAGGGAATAATATCTTTAATCTGTTGTTTGGTTAAAAACATATATGTAAGGGGCCCACCGAAGGTGGGAGGGCGGTGGGCGGGTCGTAGTCTTTAATTTGTTTTTTATCTAATAAAGCCATATTAAACTCAATGAGCTTCGCTCATTTCCACCTTCGCTCGCTTTGCGAGCTCGGTGAATAAATATAATTTCTAGTTAAAGGTAATCGATTATTTAAACCATTACTAAAAGTTATCTGATACAAACGATTATTTCCCGCTTTAAAAGAAACCGAGCTGGCATTTAGATAAAGTCTCCACATTCGCACAAATTCTTCAGTCCTTTCTAAACTACCCGGCGATGAGAACTTCGTTCCCATCTTCACCTTCGCTTCCTTCGGAAACTCGGTCAATGATTTAATTAAAACCTTCCTCATTTTATCAATATTTTCTTCAAATCCCTCTATCCATTTATCAAGGGTCAGAGCATAGTGCTTTCTTAAATCCTCGATGTCAAAAAAAACCAGGTCTTTTTGATTCATAATATTGCAAATTGCCGGAAGGGCGGGGATAAAACCACCGGGAAAAATATATTTAGTAATCCAGGGGTCGGAAGGTTTATCTTTTGGAGAACCGATGGTTTGGAGTAGGCCGATTCCTTCTGGTTTTAATAATTTTTTTACGACATCGAAAAAAACCGGATGAAACTTTCTGCCAACGTGCTCAAACATACCGATGGAAACGAATTTATCGAATTTTCCTCTTGCCTCTCGGTAATCTTTCGGATAAACCTTAAGAGAGTCGGCTAAGTTTCTTTTTTTAATTTCCTCGATAATATGGTCATACTGTTTTTGGGAAAGAGTGTAACCCTCACATTTTACTCCATAATTCTCGGCGGCATAAAACATCATCCCACCCCAGCCACAGCCTATATCGACTAAAGTTTCTCCTTGCTTTAATTGAAGTTTTTTAGAAACGTGCTCGTATTT
>PEUU01000019.1 GCA_002781185.1 Candidatus Jorgensenbacteria bacterium CG03_land_8_20_14_0_80_38_39
CAATGACCGTAAGCCTTTTTTATCCGTTGAAAACAAAACACAGATGGACACGAATAAGAACACAGATGGGCACGGATAATCCGTGTTGATCCGTGTTCCTATCCGTGTAAATCAGTGTCCATGAATTTATTCAAGGTATCAAAATTTTTTCTCTTTCTCGTTCCCTTGACGGTTGTTATTGTCACGCCCTCCATGCTTTTTCCTTTTATTGTCGGCAAATATGTTTTTTTTAGAACAGCTGTTGCTTTGGCACTGATTTTTTTTCTTCTCGGTCTGCTTTTTCAGGATAAGCTTTCAGAGATGAGCCGTCGGTTGCTGAGTATTTTTAAAAAACCATTAGTTATTGCGGTGACTATTTTTGTTTTGATTTTTTTATTGGCTTGTTTTTTCGGCGTTGACCCGAAATTTTCTTTTTGGTCCAATTTTGAGCGGGGCGAAGGCGGTTTGCAGATTCTTCATTTAGGCGTTTTCTTTTTGCTTTTGGTAATTTTGTTTCGGGAAGAAAAAGATTGGCGGAAATTGTTTTGGGTTTCGGTTTTAGCGGCTAGTTTGGTGATTTTTTACAGCATTGGCGCTCGTTTAAAATATATTGATGCCGAGATGATAGCAAGAACAGAAAATGGTTTTGAGATTAGAGAATTAACCGGCCGAGGCGGACCCTGGTTTCAAACCTTTAAAAATTTTATTGGCGACCCGTTTTCATTAGGTCCTACCTCTCGCTTTAGCGGTTCTTTAGGCAATCCTGCTTACACCGCCACCTATTTGGTTTTTACTTTGTTTTACGCCGGCTATCTCTTGATTAAAAAAACACGGATTAATACGGATGAAAAACGGATTTATACGGATAAAAAATCCGCATTAATCAGTCAAAATCTGTATAAATCAGTGTTATTATTATCAATCATTCTTTTTCTTGTTTTCTTTTGGTTGGCCGCTACCAGAGGCGCCTTTTTGGGTTTAATTGCCGCTATTATCTTTGGCGCGTTTTATTTTGCTTTTCAATATAAAAAATACCGCAAGCCATTAATTGGATTAATTTTAGTTGGCGTTATGGCAGTGAGTTTAATGATTTATTTCAAAGACGCGCCTATTATAAAGTCATTGCCCGGTTCTCGGCTTTTTCAAATCACTCTTTCGGCTGAAAGTTGGCAGCATCGAATTTTAATGTGGCAAACCGCGATTGAGGGATGGAAAGAAAGGCCCTTGTTTGGCTGGGGACCGGAAAATTTTTCCCAAATTTTTGAAAAACATTTTCCGATTAAATACTTTAGTCCTCAAGCCGGTTTTGGCGCTTGGTTTGACCGCGCGCACAGCATTTATTTTGATTATTTAGCCGAAACCGGCATTTTGGGGTTATTGAGTTATTTGGCGATTTTTGCAGTGTTTTATTGGCAATTTCTTAGAAAAACGCGGATTAACGCGGAGCAGAAATTTTTAGAAGCGGATAAACGCGGAAACAAACAGCAGTCAATAGTCAATAGTCAATGGTCAATAGTTCAAAGGGTATTAATTTTTGCCCTGCCTATCGCTTATCTTGTTCAAGGCATTGTTCTATTTGAAATTCTACCGCTTTATATTAATTTGTTTATGTTTTTGGCATTTGCGACCTATAAATTAAAAGCAGATATTCATATATGATTAAAAAAATTGTCATTGTCATAGTCATTGTTATTGTTTTATTCGCCATTTATTTCGGCTCTTACTTGCCTTTTGTAAAGGCGCAGCGTTATATTTCTGTAATAAGCAAAATTTCTTTAATTAAAACGCCGAAACAATTTGAAGAAGAATTTGGCAAAATTTTTAATTTTTATTCGCCGATTGGCGACGAAGAAACAGCAAAATTTGCGGCTAATGTTTTGATAAACCCAATTGATGATAAAAATCAACCGGAAATTGCCTCGCGATTTTTAGGGGAATATATGGAATCAAAATTAAAAAAAGACGATGTCAAACATTTAATAATATTAGGACAAATATATGAAAGCTTATGGAAAAAATCAGGCAAAGAAAGTGATTTTATAAAATCTGAAGAATATTTTCGGAAGGCTCTATCAATTGCTCCTAAATTACCGCCGGTTTTATATGAACTTTTTAATCTCTATCAATTAAAAGGCGATACTGAAAAACTTAAACAAATCAGCGAAACCATTTTAAAATACTGGCCGGAAGATGAAAGAATAAAAGAAATTATTAAATCATTATGAAAAAAATATTAGTTACCGGCGGAGCCGGGTTTATCGGTTCGCATTTATGCGAAAGATTATTAAACGAGGGCCACGAAATCCTTTGCGTTGATAATTTTTATACCGGTTCTAAAGCGAATATTGCCCATCTTTTAAACAATCCCTATTTTGAAATTATCCGTCACGATATTTGCCTTCCTTTATATGTGGAAGTTGATGAAATTTATAACCTGGCCTGTCCGGCTTCGCCGATTCATTATCAATTTGACCCGGTCCAAACCACTAAAACCTCGGTTCATGGCGCTATTAATATGTTAGGATTGGCAAAGCGAGTGAAAGCGAAAATTCTTCAGGCGTCCACCTCTGAGGTTTATGGCGATCCAATGGTTCATCCTCAACCGGAAACTTATTGGGGCAATGTGAATCCGATCGGAATCAGGTCTTGTTACGATGAGTCAAAACGTTGCGCCGAAACTTTATTTTTTGATTACTGGCGTCAGCATAAATTAAAAATAAAAGTTGCCAGAATCTTTAATACTTATGGTCCGAGAATGCGTCCCGACGATGGCAGAGTTGTCAGTAATTTTATTATCCAAGCTTTGAAAGGAGACGACATTACGGTTTATGGTGATGGCAGTCAAACAAGAAGTTTTTGTTATGTTAACGATTTAATTGAAGGTTTGATTAAATTAATGAACAGTCCGGATGAATTTGCTGGTCCGGTAAATTTAGGCAATCCGATAGAAATTAGCATTCTTGAACTCGCCAAAAAAGTAATTAAGTTAACCGGTTCAAAATCAAAAATAATTTTTAAACCATTGCCGGCTGATGACCCCAAACAAAGACAACCTGATATCACCTTAGCCAAAGAAAAACTAAATTGGGAGCCGAAAATATCCTTGGAGGACGGATTGATAAAAACCATAGAATATTTCAAAACCTTAAAGCTATGAAATTATAAGAAGTTTTAATATGGCAAATAAAAAGATAAAAATTGGAATTATCGGTCTTGGTTATGTTGGCGGAGCAGTAAAGAATTGGTTTGAAAAGCAAAAAAATCGTTACGAGTTATTTTTTTATGATAAGCACAAGAAAATTGGCTCAATAGACGAAGTAAATCAGGCGGATATCATTTTTATTGCTGTTCCAACGCCTTTTCGTGAAGACGGTCGAGGTTATGATGATTCGGCAGTCAGAGAATCGTTAAAAAATATTAAAGATGGCAAAATCATTGTAATTAAATCAACCGCCCTGCCGGGTTCTACCGATAGATTTCAGAAACTTTATCCTAAAAAAATAATTCTTTTCAACCCCGAATTTTTAAGAGCCAAAACAGCTGTCAAAGATTTTTTAAGACCGCCGATGCAACTTGTCGGCTATACTGGTAAAAGGAGCAAGAAAATAGCCCCAAAAATTCTTAATATTTTACCAAAAGCCTCCTTTAAAAAAATTATTAAAGCCCGAGAGGCCGAAATGGTAAAATATTTCATTAATACTTTTTTGGCTACCCGGGTAATTTTTGCCAATCAAATTTATGATTTATGTCGAAAATTGAAAGGAATCAATTATAAGATGGTAAAGGATTGCGTAATTCAGGATAAGCGGATTGGCTATAGCCATTTTGATATTTTTAGCGATGGCTATCGTGGTTACGGCGGAGATTGTCTTCTCAAAGACACAAAAGCCTTAATTCAATACGCTAAAAAACTCCGTGTTAATCTAGGATTAATTGAGAAAGTTGATGAAATTAATAATAAGTTAATAAAGCAAAAAATGATTTAGTGTTTAGGATTTAGAATTTTTAATTATATGTGCGGTATTTGTGGAATTTATCAAACAAAAAAAATTGACGAAGCGGAATTAAAAGAAACGGTTAAAAAAATGAATGCTTCGCAAAAAAATCGCGGCCCTGACGACGAAGGAATTCTTATTGATTCTTTCAGCGTTTATCCGCGTAGATATCCGCGTCAATCCGCTTCTATTGCAGTGGGCCATCGCCGGCTCTCGATTATTGATTTATCAAAAGCCGGCTACCAGCCGATGGGATACCAAAGTCAAAAGTCAAAAGTCAAAAGTCAAAAGTTTAATCTTTGGATTACCTACAATGGCGAAATCTATAATTTTTTTGAGCTCAAAAAAGAATTAGAAAAAAAGGGTTATAAATTTAAGACCAAAACCGACACCGAAGTCATTCTGGCGCTTTACGCCGAGTACGGAGAAAAATCATTCTCAATGTTGCGCGGAATGTTCGCTTTTGGACTTTGGGACGAAAAAAATAAAAAATTATTTT
>PEUU01000006.1 GCA_002781185.1 Candidatus Jorgensenbacteria bacterium CG03_land_8_20_14_0_80_38_39
GGTTATATTGTTTATGTAAATAGTTTCCCCGGATGTGTAACTCAAGCAGAAACGGGGCGAGAGCTTTTTGAAATGGTTCACGATGCTGTTTATACATATCTTGAAATTCCACAAGAATACCAGCCGTATATGCCAACTTTTTTTCCTCCAGAGGAATTACGGGAGAAATTAAATATAAAAATTCCGGAAAAGTATCTTAAAGAAAAAATGGTGTTACAACGAACATAATGGGCGAATTTTATTTTCCTTGTAAAAGAAAAAAGGTGGTAAGAGCCCTTAAAAAGTTAGGGCTTTTTATTAAACGCGGGACGAAACATGATTTAGCCCAATGCGTTTCTAATGGAAAAAAAACTACTATTCCGAGACACAAAGAAATTAAAAGAGAAATTATTGAAAGTATAGCGTTATTTTTATTAGATAAGGGTTTTGAAAAAGAAAAACTGCTTGATTTACTGAGATAAGTCTAAACTCGTGGCGTCAAGTCAGGTATGTAAATATACTCATTTTGCCTCTCAAAAATGGTTCTAACATTGTTCACAGTGCGGAGTTATCTTAAAAAGCCTTTATTAGAAGGCTTTTTGAATTAGGATTTGATATGGTTTGAACTTGTGGTATAATAGAATTGTAACAATTAATAAATATATAAATATGTTCAAAAAAGGATTTGCCCCAATCATTATTATCTTAATCATCGCTCTTTTAGCTGCAGGAGGGATTACTGGTTACACTTTAATTAAAAATAAACAACTCAATAAAGAGACAACAACTATCACTAGTGTTCCATCTACAACTGTTAGTTTAGTGCCAACAACATCAACTACAAAACTCTCTATTTTATATAAATCAACTTGGGATGACGGCGCACTCGAGGGTGCCTTTTATAGATCGTTAGATGATGGTAAAAATTGGATATTAATAAAAGAGCAGTATAAAGGACAAATAATTTATGATTATGACAAAAGAAACCCGCAGATAGTTTATTATGCAGATACTGGATTCAATATGATGGGAGAAGGGGGTAGTTGCGGTTTTTTTAAATCAATAGATGGAGGAAAAACCTCTGAAGATATATCAGATAGATTTAGAAAAGTGATGAATACTGCTGACGAGTGCTTTGAAATTATTCATATCGATTCTAATAATTCTAATAATGTTTATGTATATGAGAGTAATAATAGATTATTTTGGAAATCCATTGACGGAGGTAATACTTGGGTGCAATATATCCCAGATTTATCTATATGTGACGATTGTAAAGGGTATTATTTACCAAATACTCAAAGAGGTGCTTGCGACCAAGAAAGATGTTATATAGATGTCGCAAGTGAACTAAAGGATTTATCTATTTGCGACAAATTAACAAATTCAGATTCGTTAGAATCAGGTATGTCATATCATAGAGATAATTGCTATGAAAAAGTGGCTGTAGCTAAAAAAGATTTATCTATTTGTGATAAAATTCAAGTTCAATATCTCAAAACTTATTGTTACAACGAGGTGTTGGGCAAATAATTATTGTTTCTAAGACAGGCCTTAATGGGATTCAGTACACGGTGTCAAATTCAACTACCCATCATTAATTAGTTTTTTCAAATATAGTGAGTAGCGAGGTGGGGTAAGTTTATGCGTTAGCGTATTCTCTTAAATCTGGTATGTAAATATACTCATTTTGCCTCTCAAAAATGGTTCTAACGTCGTCCAGCCCGCGGAACAATAGAATACTATACGAACTTCCGATGTTGAGAAGATGATGTCCGCCGCTCGCCGCCGCAAAGCGACGGTCTGCCTCGCAGAAAAATAGTCTTTTCCTTTTAAAAAAAAGAACCCGGCGCGCAAAATCCAAAAATGTGAAGGCAATTTTCCTACTCGGCTCTGCCCTTAAATTTCAGGATACGAATCTCGCCTTCACGGACTCATATGCGAAGCGATCCTGAAAAGGTGCGGGGTTGACTATTTTTAATTATCCTGTAATATAAAATCGTAAGTTTCTTGTTTCTCTTCCCTTACATAACGTAATAGTCTGTGTAGGTTCAAGAGGTAAAGAAGTAGGTCGACTTACTCATTACTAATTTTATGTAAGGAAATATTATGGCAAAAAAATTGTATGTCGGCGGGTTGTCATACGACACCACCGGGGATGCACTAAAAGAGCTGTTTTCCCAAGCCGGAACCGTTGAATCGGCAACCGTTATCACCGATAGAATGTCTGGTCACTCAAAGGGATTCGGTTTTGTTGAAATGTCATCCGACGAAGAAGTTCAAAAAGCAATTGAAATGTTCAATGGCAAAGAGCTCGACGGACGGAGCATTACGGTTAACGAAGCTCGCCCCATGGAGCCAAGAGCTCCTCGCCAAGACGGGTTTGACCGCGGAGGTCGCGGATTTGGACGCGGCGGATTCAACCGGTAATCACAGAAAGAGTTACTAACCAAATCAATTAAAAAATCCTTCTGATAAAGGAGGGTTTTTTAATAATGGCACAAACCAATAAACTCAGTCAGCCGGCTAGAATTTATTTTCAGTAATCCATGATATAATAAATAAGATATTTTGGAAAATGACAGATGAAATTAATGTTTCAAGTGAAGAAAAATATCAGTTGATTGATATTACCGATAGGGTTGAGAAAATAGTAAAAGAAAGCGGGATTAAAGATGGATTGGTTTTAGTATTTGTTCCTCATTCAACAGCCGGTATTTTATTGACTGAAAATGAAGCCGGATTGAAAGAAGATTGGTTAAGTTTTCTCAAAAGATTGGTTTCTGGTTTTGACCCCGAAGCAGAGCAAGCTCGCTCCGGGGCAGATTTTCAACACAACAGAATTGACGATAATGCTGATTCTCATATTCTTTCGGGTCTTATAGGACAGGAAAAGGTTTTCCCCCTTAAAGGCGGCCGACTGCTTCGGGGAATTTGGCAACAAATTTTCCTATTAGAATTAGACGGACCGAGAAACAGAAAAATAATTGTTGAAGTTAATTGATATATGATAAAGAAAAAAGATTTTCTGTTTGTCTATTTGTTCCGCCTGCCTGTCATGCGGAATGCCTCAGAGGCGTCCGAAGCTTGGTCTCCGAGTGAAACGAGGAGTTCGGACGCCGAGAGATCAAGGCCGGCTTCGGCCGCTGGAGCCGAAGAACGGCCGGTTCCGTCAGACAGGCAGACGGAACAGAATGTAAACAACGCGGCGATTTCTTACAAATAAGAAAGGGATGTTAATGTGAAATGTGACACGTTAAAAAGCTATAGCTTTTTAAATTGACACATTTTAGGTTGGGTAAAAATGTTAAAAGAAAATAATAAAATCATTCCAGGAATATTCTTAGCGGTTGCTGCCGGAGCAATAATTGTTGGCGGGGCAATTTATTTTTCTTCCCAAGAAAAAGGTAAACCTGGCTCCCCTCTTCCCTTGGTTCAATGTCCGGCGCCCTCAAAAGTTATGGCCACCAAAATTATTGACGGAGACACAATTATAGTTGAGGGCGGTTATCATGTCCGGCTTTTAGGCATTGATGCCGATGAACGGGATTATCCTTGTTACGAGCCGGCAAAAAATAGATTAGAGGAATTAATTTTAAACAAGGAAATAAAATTAGAAAAAGATATCACCGATGTTGACCAATACAAAAGATGTTTGAGATATGTTTTTCTTGACAAACAAAATATTGACTTGGAATTGGTAAAAGAAGGGTTGACAATAGCCAGATTTTACGAACCGGATATAAAATACAAAGATGAAATTACTTCGGCGGAAAAAACAGCTATTGAAAATAAAATTGGCTGCAAGTGGAACGGCGAAAATGTTAGCGGAGGCGAAGAAAAAACAAACTTTCTTTGGGAAAAATTAACGCCGGAGAAAACCGGGTTAAAAGTAATTGACGCTTGCCAGGGAAAAAATTATTCTGGAAAAGAAATAATTGCTGAAGGAAAAATTTCTGGCGCTTATCGCTCAAAAACCAACACTATCTTTTTAAATTTTGAGAAACCGTATCCTAATCAGTGTTTTACCAGCGTGATTTTCAGCTCTGACCAATATAAATTTGTTCAAAGTCCAGAAAAATATTATTCCCAAAAAACTGTCAGGATAAGAGGCGAAATCAAAGAATATCAAAGAAAACCAGAAATTATCTTAAAAGACCCTGGACAAATTGAGATAGGAAAATAAACTCCCAAAAGAAAAAAAACATTCCGACATTCTTAAGAATATTAGAATATCATTATAAGAAAATTAGAAAAAGTTGATTAGAATTAAAGCAACCTATCTCAGTAAAGACCTCCAGCAAATAACAGGAAAGAAAACGCTATCCGGAGATATTTAAAAGGTTTGGCCCGAGCTATTTGGGATTGAGGGCGGCTTTTTTTAATTTAAATGACAGCTGGGGCAATTACTAGGCGGCAATTCTGGAAATTCCTGCTCCACCAATTCAACTTCCGGTTCTGATTTTTTCTCTTCGGCAATTGATATTTTTTCCAATTTCTCCTTGTTCGCGCCCTGGATGTTCAAAACTTGTTTTTGACGGGAATCAATCCGATAAATAGTAAGACCCTTGCAGTGAAGCTCGTAGGCAAGAAGATAAGCCTCGCGTACGTCTTCTTCCGTCGCCGAGTACGGAAAGTTGATGGTCTTTGAAACCGCATTGTCAGTATATTTCTGAAACGCCGCCTGCATCTTAATGTGCCATTCAGGAAAAATATCCTGAGCCGTCACGAAAATCTTTTTCCATTTGTCGGGGACGCCCGCTACTTCCCGCAGCGAACCCTTCTCAGCAACCTGCCTCATAATCTCTTCGCTGTAGAAGCCTTCCCCCTTGGCAACCTCCTTAAAAATCGGATTCACTTCCAAAAGCTCTGTCGTGCCGCCTAAAATATGTTTCCGGACGAAAGAAATCGCATAGTAAGGTTCAATGCCGAACGAAACGCCGGCGATGATGGAGATAGTGCCGGTGGGAGCAATTGTAGTCGTGGTGGCGTTGCGTAGTTTTGGCTTTGATGGCTCGTCATAGACGCTATCCTTGAAATTCGGGAACACGCCCTTCTTTTCCGCAATCGCGGCCGATGTCTTCTGCGCCCACTCCTGGATAAACTTCATCACCTTCTCGGCTAAGGAGAGGGCTTTTTTAGAATTGTAAGGAATTTCAAGTCTCGCCAGCATATCCGCCCAACCCATAACACCCAAACCAATTTTGCGATTCCCTTCTGTCATCGCTTCAATCTCGGGGATAGGATACCGATTGACATCCACAACATTATCAAGGAAATGGGTTCCATCCTGGATGGTTTGCTTCAGTTTTTCCCAGTCAATTTCCCATTTCCTTCTCTTTTGCCTCAACATCTTCTTAAAATTGATACTCCCTAAATTGCAAGATTCATAAGGCAGAAGCGGCTGTTCGCCACAAGGATTAGTGGACTCAATTCTACCCAAACGCGGCGTCGGATTGTTACGGTTGATTGCGTCAATGAAAATAATCCCGGGTTCGCCATTCAGCCAAGCATAATGGACAATAAGGTCAAATATTTCTTTCGCGTCCTGCTCGCCGACAACCTGATCGTTGCGAGGATTGATAAGATTATATTTCCCTTTTTTCTTCACAGCCTCCATAAACTCGTCGGTCAAGGCAACGGAAATGTTAAAATTTGATAAAATTCCCTCTTCCGCTTTGGCGGTGACGAACTTCACAATATCGGGGTGGTCCACTTTTAAAATACCCATCATCGCGCCGCGACGCTTGCCGCCCTGCTTAACAGTGTTTGTCGCGGCGTTAAAAACATTCATAAAACTAATCGGCCCGCTGGCGACACCTTGAGTACTCCTCACAAAATCACCCTCCGGCCGGAGCCGAGAAAAAGAATATCCGGTCCCGCCGCCAGACTGATGAATCAGCGCGGTTTGCTTAATTGATTCAAAAATTCCTTCCATAGAATCGGGCACCGGCAAAACAAAACAAGCAGAAAGCTGCTGCAAAACATTTCCCGCATTCATCAGCGTCGGCGAATTCGGCAAAAAACTAAGAGAAGCGATGAGACGGAAAAATTTTTCCTGAACTTTGAATAATTCATCATCAGAAATAGCCGGATTGTAAATTTTTTCAGCGGCCGCGACATTCCGCGCCACCCGCTGAAAGAGCTGCTGCGGTGTTTCAATTAATTTTCCGTTCTCATCCTTCCGAAGATAACGCGACTCAAGAACCCGTAAAGCATTTTCTGAAAGTTTCGTTTTCACCTCGCGATTCAAAAGCCACCACTTTGCCTCTCGAATCTGCTGCCGCTTAAGACGATGCTCCAAGTAAGCTTGGGCCACTTCTTCAAAACCTTCCTCTTTCAACACGTTAACGACGATATCCTGAATTTCCTCAACTTTCGGAATTTTACCTTCAAATCTTTTATTCAGAATACTGACCGCTTTGTTGGAAAGTTTCTCCGCCGTTTCCCGACTTTCCTCGTGAACTTCATTCAAGGCCTTGAGAATCGCATTCGTAATCCGCAACTGGTCAAAATCAACAATGTAACCCTCTCTTTTTCTTATTTTCTTCACCTTTAAATTAACCATAATTTTAAATATTATTTTAAAAAATCGCCAGCGATTCTTAAAAAAATAGAATTAATTTTTCAATAATTCTATTCTAAAGGATTAGAAACCAAACTTAAATGTGGATAATTTTTCTGCTTAAACCTTAGAGAAATTAGAGAAAACCCTCTCCTGAGCAATAAGCCCTCTTTTCAAAAATAATAAAACACTCTCACTATCTAATAACAAGACGATCGTCTCCTTATTAGATAATTGCTTATTTTGTTATAAGGAGCAAAAAAACAAGGAAACAATAATAAGCCCTTGATAATAATCAGAAGGCGCGATTTTAGAGACGAAAATTATTTTCTTTTTTTTCTCCTCAAAAATGCCGGAATTTCCCAAGGCTCGGGTGTTTCCAGTTGAGACGGAGCTTTAATTTCTTTTTCTTCAACAGCTTCGGATTTTTTCTCTTTTTTCCCGCTTTCTTCGGGGACCGGAATTTCACCTTCTAAAGTTTGCTTTTCCATAAATAAAGTGGGCATATTGAATCGCTGGCTAAAAATGCCGTTAAAACCAGTGGCAATAACCGTGACTTTTATTTGCTTATCCCTTAAACTATGGTCGTGATAAGCGCCGAAAATTACCCGGGAATTAGAATCCAAATTAGCGGAAATGGCTTTGGCAATATCGTGAACTTCTGACATTTTTAAATCCCGACCGCCGGCAATGCTGAAAAGAACTCCCTTGGCGCCGTCAATGGAAATTTCCAAAAGCGGCGAATTAATTGCCAAGCTGACGGCCTTGATTCCTCTTTCTTGCCCCGAAGCCAAGCCCATTCCAATCAAAGCCGGGCCGGCATCTTCAATAATAGTTTTAATATCGGCGAAATCAACATTAATAATGCCGGGCATATTAATTAAATCGGCAATGGCTTTAACGCCATTCTTTAAAATGTCATCAACATAACCAAAGGCTTTAAGAATGGGAGTTTCTTTGTCAATAAGAGAAAAAATTCGGTCATTGGGAACAATAACCAAAGCGTCAACCTTATCTTTTAAATTCGCCAAACCTTCTTGGGCGATATTCATCCTTTGACCGCCCTCAAAAGTAAACGGCTTGGTGACAATAGCGATTGTTAAAATTCCTTTTTCCCGAGCAATATCAGCAATAATTGGCAAACCGCCTGTGCCAGTGCCGCCGCCAAATCCGGCGGTTAAAAAAATTATATCGGCGTCTTTTAAAATTTCACCGATTTCCGAACGGTTTTCTTCAACCGCCTGACGGCCGATTTCCGGATTCATCCCAGCGCCCAAACCGCGGGTTAAGGCCCGACCGATATAAACTTTTTTGTGAGCCGAAACGCAATCCAAGTCTTGAGCATCGGTGTTAATGGCTATAAATTCAACGCCCCGAATTCTGTCTCCTTCCATCATCCGGTTGACAATATTTCCGCCGGCGCCGCCAATGCCGACAACTTTAATTTTAGTCAAAACTGAACTGGATTTACTCATTTTCTGACCCTTAACTTTAGCCGACTTTTCCCCGGTTTTTTTAAACTTGTTTAGTTTTTTAGCTTTCATTTTAAGGAATTAAATTACTCACCAACCTTTTTAAAAAGCCCTGGGAGTTAATGGGTTTGCGATTTTCGTCGCTGTTAATAAGGATTAGACCAACAGCTACGGCAAATTCCGGGTCGTCAAGCATTTCTTGATAACTCGGATTTTTTATCTCAAAATTTTCTAAGTTCGGGTAACCAATTTGGGTTTGAAACTTTAAGCTCTGTTTAATTAAATCGGTTGTTCCAACCATTTTCGCTCCCCCGCCGGTAATGACTATCCCGGCCGGCAGATAAGGACTGTGACCCAAAACCTTAAGTTCATTATCTACCACTTCTAAAATTTCTGCAAGTCTAACTTCAATGATTTCGGCTAAATAGTGCCGGCTAACTTCATTTTTATTATTCGGGTCAAGAGCGGAAAGTTTTATCATTTCCCGCCGGGAAATTTCCCCGGCTAAAGCGCAGCCGTAAGTTATTTTCAAGGTTTCTGCAACTTCAATCGGCACTTTTAGACCAATAGCAATGTCGGTGGTAACGTATTCAGAACCGAATGGCAAACTTTTGGCGTGTTTAATTTTATTTTCCTCATAAACCGCCAAGGAAGTTGTTTGAGCTCCAAAGTCAATCATTAAAACTCCCAATTCTTTTTGTCTTCGGGAAAGAACGGCTCGGCTAGCGGCCAAGGGCGTAAAAATTAATCCGCCGCTAACGCTCGCGCCGACTCTTTCTAAACATTTAACCACATTATTAAAATGAGGGGCAAAAGCTTCAATAATTAAAGAATCAACCCCCAAACGACTGCCGGTCATTCCCAAGGGGTCGGAAATATCGCCGACATCATCAATGACAAATTCCCTGATGATATTATGAAGAATGGAATAATTAAGCGAGCGTTTTAAAGCTTGGCAATTTTTAAGAACCGTTTCTATATCTTCCTGATGAATTTCTTGGTCGGCTCGGGAAACGGCCGTGCTCCCCCGCCCCGGACGAGAATTCACGTGTTCGCCGTTAATATTAACCACTATATTTTGAACGGCTTTACGGGAAATTTTTTGAAGGTCAAGAATTAAACCGCGAAGGGTGCGGGTCGCTTCTTCCGCGTCAACTAAAATGCCCTTTCTGAAACCGCCGGCCGGCTGCTTAAAAGCGGCAATAACCGCAAAAGTCCCGTCTTTTTTTCTTTCGGCAATAATCCCCTTAATTTGAGTTGAGCCCAAATCTAAACTAGTGACAATATAAGACATCTTGGCAAATTTTCTCGTTTAAACGCTCCATTTTTATTCTATCTCTTTTTTTAAAATGTTCATAGCCCAAGAGGTGAAGAAGGCCATGAACGAGAAAAAAAACCAATTCCTTTTTTGGCTGGCCGGTTTTAGAAAAATAGTCTGAATTTAAATAAATTTCTCCTAAAACTTTGTTTTTAGTTTCCGGATGGGGAAAATTTTTCGGTTCAATAAAAGACAAAACTTTGGCTCTTTTGTCTTGATGGCGAAATTTTTGATTTATCTCCTTCATTAAAAATTCATCGGCTAAATAAATTTCTAAATAAATTTCTTCTTTTTTTAAATAAACCAGTGATTTTTCCGCTATAAACAAGACAATTTTTTTTAATCGTTCCCCTTTTTTATTCAAAGTAATTACTTGAATGCCCATTAAAATATCTAATTTCTAACTACTAACCAGACAATTTTTCTTTAATTAGCCGAGAAACTTCTAGGCCCTCAGCCTTGCCTTTGACTTGCTTCATCACTTCTCCCATTACCCGACCGAAGTCCTTTTGAAAAGCGGCGCCGGTTTCTTTAATAACTTGAGTGATTATTTTCTCCAGTTCTTCGCCAGAAAGAGGCTTAGGCAGATATTCTTGGATAATTTTTAACTCGTTTTTTTCTTTTTCCGCCAAATCAAGCCGTTCACCTTTTTCGTAAATTTCGGCGGCTTCCTTTCGTTTTTTAATTTCGGAAAGTAAAATATTTAAAATATCTTCTTCATTTAAAATTGGGTCCTGTTTACGCGTTCGTTTTTCAATTTCCCGATTATGAAAAGCCGCTAAAAGCAATCTTAAGGTGCTGACTTTAGTCGCGTCTTTTTCTTTAAGAGCTTTATTTAGAGCGAGATTAAATTTTCCCGTTAAATTTTCCGCCATAAATTATCGTTCTTTAAAATAACTTAATTTTCTTAGACGCTTTAACTCTTCCATTTTCCCAAAACGATAAATTGCCGCCAAACGCTTTTTCCGTTTATTCAAGGGCCGGCTATGAAACCTTCTTTTTTTTGTCTCTTTTAAAACTCCTTGCTGTTTAATCTTTTTTCTAAACCGAAAGAGAAGCGAGTTAAGACTTTCCCCTTCTCTTTTTTTAACTTCCGTCATAATATTATTTATTTTTTTCTCTAATTTTTTTTGCCGTCTCGGCCAAATTTTCTTTAGGCGGGTTATTAACAACCGAATGAAGGGAAGACCCGCCGTCATTTAACCAACGCGGGATAATATGAATGTGAAGATGGTCAATGACTTGACCAGCGGCTCGGCCTTGATTAAGGCCAATAGTAAACCCGTCGGGAGAGAAAGTTTTATTCAGCAATAAAGCAACTTTTTGAACGGCTTCAAATAAGGACCCGATTTGTTCAACTGGCAAATCAATCATATTTTCCGAATGGGTTTTAGACAAAACCATGGTGTGGCCAAGAGTCCGGGGATTCACGTCCAAAACCGCTAAAGCAAAATCGTCCTCGTAAACAACTTCTGAAGGAATTTCTTTTTTGATTATTTTGCAAAATAAACAATCTGCCATAATTTTATAAATTTTGAATGAAATGATAAAATTTAACTTAATCTTTTTTTAATCTCTTCAACGAGCTTATCTAAAAGAATATTTTCTTGAGCGCCGGTTCTTAAATCTTTGATAATAATTGAACCCTCAAAAATTTCCTTTTGTCCCAAAATCAAAACCAAGGACGATTTAACTTTATCAGCGGCCTTCATTTGGGATTTTAAAGAATTTCTTCCTAAGGCTTCAACAACCGGAATATCAGCCGCCCGCAATTTCTCCATCAAACCCAGACTTTTCTTCTTGGCTTCTTCGCTGATGGCGGCAAAAAATACTAACGGCCTTTTTCTCTTGATGGGCGAAATGTTTTTTATTTTTAAAGCTTCAACAATTCTTTCCAAACCCAAACTGATTCCTACGGCCGGCACTAAACGATGGCCAATAATTTCAGCCAAGTAGTCGTAACGACCCCCGCCTCCCAAAGAAAAACTTAGGCCCGAAGAAACAAATTCAAAAACCGTCCGATTGTAATAATCCAAACCTCTAACCAAATGAGGGTCAAGTTCGTATTTAATCCCATTATCCTCAATTAATTCTAAGACAGCTTTAAAGTGATTATTGCAATTTTGGCAAAGATAATCAAGGATATTAGGGCTGCCGGATTTTAAGGTTCGACAAGAAGGTTCCTGACAATCCAGAATTCTTAAAGGATTTCTTCCCAAGCGGCGCCGGCAATCCGGACAAAGTTCTTTCTTATAAGCGGAGAAATAATTTTTCAATTCTTGCCGGAAAGCCAAACGGCAAACCCGGCAGCCTAAAGAATTTATTTTTAAAATTAAATCATTCAAACCCAAAGCTCTAAAAAAATCCAAGCTGGCTAAAATAATTTCCGCATCATAAAAAGCGCTATTGTCGCCGATGATTTCAAACCCCAACTGATGAAATTGGCGATAGCGGCCGGCTTGAGGTTTTTCATGGCGAAACATCGGCCCAAGATAAAAAACTTTTAAGGGCAAGGAAAAATAACTCAAACGATGCTGAAGATAACTGCGCATTACTCCGGCTGTGCCCTCGGGTCTTAAAGCCACCCGGTCGCCGCCCGGCGTCTTAAAAACATACATTTGTTTTTCCACAATATCAGTGGTCGCGCCGATGCTGGCTTCAAAAAGGCTGGCCGGTTCCAAAATCGGCGTTTCTATAAAATAAAAACCGTGGCGGCTGCTAACCTTAAAAGCCGTCTGCCAAAAACTTCTCCAATAATCCTGGTCAATTGGTAAAATATCAGCCATTCCCTTGATACTTTGAAACAGCTTGCCTTTTTTAAGAAATGTTTTTGCTGCGATTTTGGTTTTCCCTGTCATAATTTATAAGATTTTAGAGTGTTATTTACATTTATAATTCACTTTTTAATAATTAGGCACGCTAAAAGCTTCCACCTTGTTTAAGGGCCATAAGCGAAGCATCGCTATTCCGATAATTGCCGAATCATTAAGCGGCCCCCAGCTTCGGGAATCAAAACTGGCGCCGCGGTTGTCACCCATCACAAAATACTGATTTAAACCTAAAACAATTTCATAATGACCACTGGTTACTTCAGCCCCCAGATAACTTTCATGAAGAATTTGAGCTTGACCGTTTTTATAAATTGTCACCTTGCCGTTATCAATGAACACCCTTTCTCCCGGCAAGCCAACGATTCTTTTAATAAAGTAAGTTCCGCTTCTAGCCGGGGCTTTGAAAACAATTACCTCTCCCCGCTCGGGGGACCGAAATTTATAAGTTAATTCGTTAACCAAAAGATAATCGCTGTTTTCAAAATTTGGACTCATGCTGGAGCCGTAAACCACAAACGGCTGGGCAATATATGTCCGAATTAAAACCACCGCCGCGATAGCAATGACTATGGTTTCGGCAATTTCAAAAAAAGACCATAAAAATTTTTTCATCAAAGTCAATTAATTTTAATGACTATTGGCGGAAAGTCAATTTTGTAATATATTATAAGAAATATGCCCGAAAAAATCAAGTCTAAAAACCCTGAACAAATAAGATTTATTGTCGGCTTGGGCAACCCCGGCAATGAATATAAAAATACCTTCCACAACATCGGTTCTCTGGCCGTTGATTACTTAACCAAGGAAAATTTAAATTTCCGCCGGTCCCCCAAAACAAAAAACTTTGAATACTTAAGAGCAAATAATTTAATTTTTGTCCGGCCCTTAACTTTTATGAACGAATCGGGAATAGCTGTCCGGCAAGCCCTTCAATATTTTAAAATTAAACCAGTCGAAATTTTAATTATTCACGATGATTCTGATATTGAACTGGGAAAATATAAATTATCTTTTGGCCGAGGTTCGGCCGGACATAAAGGTATTGAATCAATTATTAAAAACTTAAAAACTAAAAATTTTTGGCGCTTGCGTTTAGGCGTAAAAACAACCGGCCAAAAAATAAAGGCCGGCGCTCTTGTTTTAAAAAAAATATCAGCTCCGACTCAAAAAATTTTCCAAAAAGTTTTTGAAGAAGTCAACAAAAATATAATTTCCCAAAATTCTAAATTGGCTTGAGGGTAAGGCTTAAATTAAAATGAACCGTTCCATCCGCCAATTCGGAAATTCCCGAAAGCGGCAAATCAATACTCGCCACCTCCGCCTGAGAAGAAAAAGCTCTTTTAAAATTTAAAACCGTTTCTGCCGAAGACGCCCGGCCGGCCATTGATATTGCTTCGCTCCGCGAACGGATATCTATGTTATCAATAGTCACTTGATAATTAGCGGCTAAACTTTGCCAGCGCTCCAATAATTCCAACCAATGAGAGTCGCTGGCTTTGACGTTTTTAACCATCACAACTAAATTGTTAAACTCTTTGGCTTTTTCTTGAAAGTCTTTTATTTCTTGAAGTTGGGGAGTGGCTTTAAAGGTTTGAACTTGCTCTTCTAATTGATTGGAAACATTCACTAAAAAGACGCTGGCCGTAAAAAAAACGATTAAAAATATCACTAAAACGCCCAAAGAAAGATTGCGCCAAAATTCAATAATTCTCAAGGTTTGTTCCTCATAATATTGCTCAATTGAACTAATGCCGCTAAAATTAATAAAGGTATCTTGAAAACGGTCAATTTGACCTCTTAAAGCCGAGCCCCAAGCCGTTAAATTATTCAAGCTCAAATTTTTTTCTTTCAAATCTTTCAAAACCAAAGGCGATATTTCCAAACCAAAACGTCCTTCTAAAAGTGTTTTAATTTCGGTTTCAAAACCCGGGGCAATTAAACCGGCCTGCTTTAAATCTTCATGAAACCGACTGGAAACAAAATTTATCACCCGCTGAGTTTCTTCAATGATTACTGCTTCAAAAGCGGTTTTTGTTATTTGCCGTTCTTCTCCTTGAATAGAACGCCAAGAGCGAAAATAATCAAAAGTTAAAAAGCTGTTTTTTAAAATAAAAAAATTAAGGCCGTCGCTGGAAAGATGAATAAATAAAACCGGCTCGGCTGAAGAAAACTCCCGACTAATTGCCCGGCTTAAGGCCAAAGCCGGAAATTCAAAAACCACAACCAAAAATTTCGCTTCGGCTAACAAATTTTTAAAATCGTCAACAATTTCTTTTTCTACCACCGCTCCTAAAAATTCATAATTTTCTTCGGATTGCTCAATCACCTGCCAACTGAAGTAAGCTTTCTCGGCCGGAAGCGGCGAAGTCATTTTTAAATTCAAAAGTGCCGACTCCTCCAGTCTTTCTTCATCAAGATAAGGGACTTTGAAACTTTGGGTATAAATTAATTCCGCCGGCAAAGAAACGACGGCGCTGACAAGCCGGTCCGGTCTTTGAGGATAAATAAAATTATGGAGCTGCTTAAGCAATTTGAGCAATTCCTCTTTTTGGACAATTCGGCCGGCGACAATAATACCCGGCGGTATTTTAAGGATAAAAACTTTTGACTCTTCTTTTTGGAGCAAAAACAACTGTAAAAAAGAATCGCTAATTTGCAAGCCGGCAACAGACACTTTTTCGCTCAGCTTTTCCAAAAAATAAAAGATTTTTTCTAAAAATTTAATCATTACAAAGCTGGTTGTTCGGTTAAAGATTGAAATCCCAGTTGACCGGTGGTTTGATCAACCACCATTATCGCCACCAATTTCCTCTGCCGACTAACAGCCGTGCCCACAGAAGTGATGGTGACAATATAATTATTGTGAGCATCGGTTTGCCGGGAAAGAGAAATTGCCGCCGAATCACTGTCAATAGTTAAATTATAAGGACTGGCTAGAAACTCTTTGTCCCGGGCTAACTTAATAGCCGCGTCATCTATGCCGGCTTTAGCCGCGGCAAAAGCGCGGCTGGAAAGTTTCTCGCCCAAGCCGGAAGTGCTGAAAAAATAATTAACAAAAACAGCGGCCACGGCAAATTCCATAATTAAACCGCTAATTAAAAGAATCACCGGCAAGGCGGTCTGGCCTCTTAATTTCGCCTCCATACGATTAATTATAATAAATTAAAATTTAATTGACTATTACCAATATTATAACAATATAATGAAAAGTTTTATGACCGGCGAAAAATTTCTGGGCTAGCTTTCAGCTTCAAATACCTTCCAATATTGCTGAAGGCAGATTCAGGGGAACTAAAAAGGACTTTCTGCAATTTTTAAGAATTGCTTATAGTTCTAGCGCAGAGTTAGAAACACAGTTAGAAATAGCTAAAAGATTGAGACAAATTAAGGATTTTGATTATTTAAAGGTTGATTCTTTTTTACTTGAGGTAATGAAGCTAATAAAGCTAATGAAGCTAAAAGCTAACGGGGTTGACTTCTGATTTTTGAGGGTAGTATAATTAACTTATGAAAGAAATAACACCCCGAATTATCATTGATCCGAAAATAAGATTCGGCAAACCCGT
>PEUU01000030.1 GCA_002781185.1 Candidatus Jorgensenbacteria bacterium CG03_land_8_20_14_0_80_38_39
AGCTAAAAGATTAAAATCGAAAAAGAGAAAATAAATTATGCAAAAACCGCTTTCGGAAAAATTTGTAAAGCAATCCATTATCAAATGGCTTTTTCGAAATGGTTGGGGCAGAAATTTGGAAGTCGGCGAATTGCGAGACCAAGGGGTGGATATAAGAGTTAAAAACAACAAAGTTTCTCGGTTTTTCTTGATTGAAACAAAAGGCGAAGGGAAAACGAGACAAGTTAACGAAAGTACTTTTGTTCACTCTTTGGGCCAAATTATAACTAGAATGAAAACCGGCGGGACAACGCGTTATTATTACGGCTTGGGTTTGCCGGAATTGAGCGCAAAAATTGCAATTCGCCGAGTTCCTTGGCAGGTTGCCAAAAAACTTCTGCTTTACATTTTTGCCGTAAGTCGAGACGAAAAAGTTAAACAGTATTCTTGGCAGGATTTGAAAAAGTTTCAATAACAGCGGCGCGCCCAGCTCTGCGGGGCACGCCCCGAAGGAGTCGCTTCGCGACCCTACGGGGTAAAAAATTCGGCGGCGGAACCCCAGCAGTAATCCTTCGACAAGCTCAGGACACTACGAGGCAAGAAGTGAATAGGAACGGCTGACTGCCGCTCTTAAGGCTATTAAAATTAAGGTTATTGAGACGGTAATAAGTCATCTATTCTGCGATCGCTATAAACATGACTTCTGAATCGTCCCGACAGCTGATATAATTTAAAAGCAATGCTCATTGATGATGTTAAAATAAAAATAAACGCTGGCCATGGCGGAAAAGGCGCGGTGGCGTTTAATACAAATTTAAGGAGCCTCGGGCCTGTCGGAGGATCAGGAGGCAAAGGCGGCAGCGTCTATGGCGAGGGTGTCTCTGACCTCACTGCGCTCCGGCAGTTTCGCTTTAAAAAAGAATTTTCTGCAGAAAATGGCCGGGACGGCCGCGGCCAGTTCCGCGACGGTCACAACGGAAAGGACCTCATTTTGAAACTTCCAGTCGGAACCGTAGCACACAACCTCACAAGCGGCAGCGAAATTAACTTTGAAAAGATCGGCGAGCGAATTCTCCTCGCAAAAGGCGGCATTGGCGGAAAAGGCAATTTTCAGTTTCGTTCTTCACGCAACACCTCGCCGAAACAGGCGCAGTCGGGTACGCCCGGAGAAAATTTTATGTTCCGGCTTGAACTCAAATTCATTGCCGATATTGGCTTCGTAGGACTTCCGAATGTCGGCAAGTCAAGCTTGCTCAACAAGCTGACGAATGCCAGAAGCAAAGTAGCAAATTACCCATTTACCACGCTTGAACCAAACTTAGGCGCGTACTACGAACTTATCCTCGCAGATATTCCTGGGCTCATTGAGGGGTCATCAAACGGCCGAGGGCTGGGTATTAAATTTCTCCGTCACATTGAGCGGACACATATTCTTTTCCACTTTATTTCAACGGAATCCCCCGCTCCTTCAAAAGATTACAAAACTATCCGTAAAGAACTTGGCGCGTACAACAAGGCGCTCCTTAAAAAACCGGAACGTCTTTTTCTTACAAAAAGCGACCTTGTAACACCGGAGGAACTCAATAAAAAATTATTGGCGCTTAAAAAGATAGACCCTCAGGCGATAGCGATTTCCGTGAACAACCAAGAAAGCATAAAAAACATAGAAAAAATCCTAAATAACATTAAAGCTAAAAAATAATTGGACCCCGCACCGAGCCGAGCATTTCGCCCCGTATGACAACTATAACAGGATTAACCTCAATGTATCACTTCCTTATTTTTTGGTTTTTATTGGTTTTTATTGATTCGGAAAGATACACATTTAATCTCTCATAAACTACGCCCGCCAACTTCCTAAACAACTCTCTCTTTCTCCAAAATGAATTACTTTCTGAAACTTCTTTATTCTGAATTTGGCTCAATTCTCTAATGACCATATATCTTGTATGTCCTAAATCAATATTTGATTTTATATTTATATCTTCCAATCCTTGGTAAATCTTCCTCAAATAATCATATTTGTTCGCAATATCTAATTCTCGATTGGCTTTTAGGCGATCCGAGAGGCCGCTAGAAAGAAACGAGTTCAGCTCGATATGTTTTATAAAATCATGAATAGCTACAAAAAAATCAAAGCTCGCTGGTGTTTTTAGAACCTTTTGGAATTTCTTATCCAAATCAAGTTTCCTTTTCTTTAGCGCCTTCATATGTTTATATCATATCACAGCCATAGGGAAATAGCGACAAAAGACGAGCTGCTTGCATTGTTATTGTTTGATGCATAATGCAAGATATATCTTGGACCCCTTAAGACCAAAGGTAAGATTTTTCCCCGCCACGCGGAGTTTATCCTGCACCGAACTTGCCTGCCCCGTAGACCCCCGCCTTGGCATTAGGAAACATTCCGATATTTCTGTAGTGGTCAAAAAACTTCAAAAAAGCCGGCGAAAAGTTTTACAACTCGCCGATTTCATCATCCCCGGCCACGCCGGGATGTATAAAGTTAAATGATTATGACCCCTCGATAAACTCGGGATTAGCCCTTCGATAAACTCAGGATTATAGTGAGCTTGTTGAATCTGTCAAAGTGTACTACTGGGGAAAGAAAATTATTGTAATTTTTTCGGAGATCCGCGTCTTTTACTCATTCTTGCTTCTTTTGGCTTTCTTGCGCTCGTTTTCAGTAAGAAATATTTTTCTAATCCGGATGCTTTTCGGCGTTATCTCCACCATCTCATCATCGCTAATATAACTCAATGAATCTTCTAAGCTAAGCGTAAGCGGCACCTCAAGCTGTTCTTGAAGACCCTCATTTTTTGCTCGAAAATTAGTAAGTTCCCTGGTTTTACAAATATTTACGAGAACATCCCCTGCTTTGGCGTTCTGGCCAACCACCATTCCCTCATAAACCGCAGTCCCTGCGCTTATAAACAGCTTCCCCCGGCCTTGCGCCTTAACTAATCCAAAATTATTAGAAACACCCGTCTCCGTTGAAATAATTGAACCTCGCGTTTCAGACTGAATGTCGCCTTTATACTCCTCATAACCGAAAAAAATGCTATTCATAATCCCCATGCCCCTTGTGTTAGTCAAAAATTCTCCGCGCGAACCGATAAGTCCGCGGGCAGGTATAAGAAAATCCATATAGACGTTCCCGGCATCCGTACGCATATCTTTCATGACGCCGGAACGCTTCCCCATCATCTCAATTACTACGCCGGAATATTTCCCCGGCACTTCAATGGAAACTAGCTCCATTGGTTCCATCTTCTTCCCATCTTTTTCTTTGAAAATAACCTGCGGTTTTGAAACCTCAAACTCAAATCCTTCTCGGCGCATTTTTTCAATTAAAATTGCGAGATGAAGCTCGCCGCGGCCGGCAACAACCCAGCGGTCAGCAAATTTAGTGGGAGTAACGGTTAAGGCAACATCGGTTTCAAGTTCGTGTTCCAAACGTTCCTTAATGTTTCGCGAAGTGGTATACTGCCCTTCTTTCCCTTTGAATGGCGAAGTGTTCACGCCAAAAGTCATCTTAATTGTTGGTTCATCAATCTGAATAGTTGGCAAGGCAACAGGCTCCTCTAAATCGGCAATGGTTTCGCCAATTGAAATATCAGGAATGCCGGCAACCGCGACGATATCACCGGAAAAAGCTTCATCCACATCAAGGCGATTTAGACCATCAAAAAGCATAACCGCGCTTAAATTCGCCCTTTTTATCTTACCTAGCCGATTAATATGACTTACAGCCATCCCCTTCCGCAAAATACCGGAATAGAGGCGGCCAATAGCAATCTTTCCTTTATAATTGTCATAGGCCAAATTTACAGTCAGCATTTGGAGAGGTTTTGAATCTTGAACTAATGGAGCTGGAATATATTTCACAATGGCTTCAAAAATTGGTTGGATATTTTTCATTGCGTTCAGGTCTGAATTTAAACCCGCTTTGCCTTGAATAGCGGCGGCATAAATAACAGGAAAATTAATTTGCGCCTCGCTTGCCCCGAGCTCAAAAAACAAGTCAAGGGTGGCGTTTAAAACCCACTTCGGTCTGGCGTTAAACTTATCAACTTTATTAATGACCACGATAATCTTGTGGCCGGCTTCTATCGCTTTCCGTAAAACAAACTTCGTTTGAGGCATCGGGCCTTCCTTTGCATCAACAAGAAGAAGCACTCCATCAACCATGCGCATTATGCGTTCAACCTCGCCGCCGAAATCGGCGTGACCTGGCGTGTCAACAATATTAATTTTGACATTATGATATTTGATTGATGCGTTTTTTGAAAAAATCGTAATCCCCCGCTCTCTTTCAAGTTCGTTTGAGTCCATTATGAGTTCCCTGGGGGCGCCAGCTTTAATCTTGAAGTTTTCCGACTGCGTCAAAAGAGCGTCAACCAATGTTGTCTTCCCATGGTCTACGTGAGCAATGATAGCGATGTTTCTTAATTCCATAGATATAAAATAAATAAAAATGCCCAGGCGGGCTTTTGCTGACTAACAAGAAAATAATACCTTAAATTCTGCAAAATTTCAAGCAAACAAAGTTGTCATCCTGAGTTCCGATTTTATCGAAGCTTCCTACGGGGTAAGAAAATTAGGCAAATTATGGTAAAATAATTTTATGGTAGAAAAAACCAAAACCAAAGTTTATATTGATGGCGCAAATATGTTTTATACCCAAAGAAAACTGGACTGGTCTTTTGATTGGAAGAAAGTCAAAAATTATATTGAAACAAATAAGGAAGTAATTGAATGGAAATATTATGTGGGAGTAAAAGACGATGATGAAAAGATACAAAAATATTTAAGATATTTAAATGCCGTCGGCTTTAACACTTTCACAAAACCCTTGAAGAAAATAAGAATTAGCGATAATGAAACTCTTTTTGAAATTTATAAAACAGATTACATTTATAAAGCTAATTTTGACGTTGAAATTACCACTGACATTCTTCTAGATAAAGCAAGAATTGACGAAATCATTATTTTTAGCGGCGACAGCGATTTTCAATATTTAGTCAGAAAATTGAAAGATGCCGGCAAAAAAGTAAGTGTCTATTCTTCAAGAAAAACCATCTCTTGGGAGCTAAAACTTGAGGCCTCCAATATATTTTATTTGGAAGATATTAAAAATCAGATAAAAAGGGAATGAAAACCGCCCCGATTGCTCGGGGCGTTCTGTAAAACTACTATCAGTATAGGCTAATGTTATAATTTGTCAAGAGATGGTGTGGATAACTTTTTAAGCGAAAATTGCCAATTCGGCCAACAACCCCGAAGGCAAGCAAGCTTCCTACGGGGCAAGAAAATTAGGCGATTAAAATTCTATGGTCTAATTCGCGCGAATGGTGGAATAGATTATAAACTAAACAAACAAAAAGTCGAACCCTTCGACAAGCTCAGGGCAAGCCCTCCTTCGTCCTCCTATGCTGAAGCTTTGGAAGGACTACGGAAGGACACGAAATTAATCCTTCAATAAGCCCTTCGGCAGTGAGACCTTCAGTCTTGAGCTCGGGGTCGAAAGACTCAGGGCCGAACTGTTCAGGACAACAAGTTGAAAAATTTATGGAACAGTTTCCAATTCAAAATCAGTGGATAATTTGGTTGGCGGTTTTATGGACAATCCCTTGGAAAGGGGTGGCATTGTGGAAAGCGGCAAAAAACAATCATAAATGGTGGTTTGTGGCTCTTTTGGTGATAAACACTTTAGGAATTTTGGAAATTCTTTATATTTTCGTGTTTAGCAAAAGAAAAACTTTGTCCCAACAACCACTTTCTCAATAGAGAACATTCCAACATTCTTGAGAATGTCGGAATGTTTTTTTGGAAATTCCGCAAAATTCCGCCGTCTTGCCAGAGACGATTTTTTCTGCAAAAATGAAAAAAATGGACAATGAATTATTGCAAAAATTAAAAGATTGGAGAAGAGATATAGCCCAAAAAGAGAGTGTCGCCTCTTTTCATATTTTTCATAATATAACCCTTGAAACCATTGCTTCGCTTAAACCAAAGACAAAAGAAGAGCTGATGTCTATTAAAGGCATTAAAGAACGAAAGTTTGAAAAATATGGCGCAAACGTATTGGCGCTGATTAATGGGAATTTAAAAAGTGACGAAAGTAATGTCCAAAACAAGGAGAGAAAAGACGAAAAGCCATACACGATAAGCGGTTATTTGAATTTTCTTAATACGGAATTTAGGAGATATGGAGCTCGCGTTCAGGGCGAGGTCAATAGTTTGGACATTAGAGACAATTACTTGTTTCTCTCTCTAAAAGACAAAGACGACAAAAGTATCCTTTCCTGTTTTATGTGGAAAAACAATTATGAATTATGCGGCATTTCTTTGGAGATCGGTATGGAAATTATTGTTGACGGCTTCCCGGAAATTTATCCACTAACCGGCCGATTTAATTTCAGGGTTTCTACCATAGAACTTGTCGGAGAAGGCGCTCTTAAAAAAGCGTATGATAAGTTGAGGCAGAAATTAGAAAAAGAGGGGTTATTTTCTACCGAAAGAAAAAAGCCGATTCCCGAGTTTCCGCAAAGAATTGGTTTGATCACTTCAGAAACGGGCGCGGTTATTCATGATTTTCTAAACAATCTTGGTAAACACGGATACCATACTCAATTTGTTAATTCCAAGGTTGAGGGACAAGCTGCCGTGCATGACCTACTCTCGGCTATAAATTATTTTGATGATAAAAACATTGATGTGCTGGTCATTATAAGGGGCGGTGGAAGTATGGAAAGTCTTCAGGCATTTAATAATGAAGCGTTAGTTAGAAAAATTGCTCGTTTTAACACCCCGATTATTTGCGGAATCGGGCACGAAAAAGATGTCCCTCTTGCCTCGCTGGCAGCTGATTTGACGGTCTCTACGCCAACTGCCGTAACAGTAATTCTTAATAAATCCTGGGAAAGGGCCTTTAATGATATTCAAATCTTTGAACGGGATATCATCCACAAATATCAAAAAGTATTAGCAGACAGAAAATATCAAATTGAAATATTTTCCAGTCAACTAAAAAGAAAATCCGATTTTATTTTTAAGAAATTTGAATCGATTAAAGGCAGATTTGGTAAAAACTTGGTAACGTTGGATTATGTCTTCAAAAATGCTAAAAAGATATTAGACCATTCTTCTGCCTTGCTTTTAAATAATTTCAAAAAGAATCTTGACCAACTTGGTGATTATCTAAATACGACCGAAAAACGACTAAGCGTTATTAATCCAATGCGCCAGCTAAAACTTGGTTATAGCATTACATCAATCGGTGGAAAAATAGTAAAAAGTGTAAAACAAGTTAAGCGAGGAGAAGAGATAGATATTCAAATCTTTGATGGTAAAATACAATCTCAAGTCAACAATATTATTAATGAATAAAGTTTTAATAAATCCTGTTAGAAATTCCCGCGGGGTATTATTTCTAACGAGGCTTACAAGATAAAATTATATGGAAAAGAATAAACTTAAAAATTCTCTCAAAAAACTTGAAGAAATTATTGAATGGTTTGACAAACAGGAAGAGGTAGATGTTGAGGCAGGACTTGAGCGAGTTAAAGGAGGGGTGGCTTTGATAAAAGAGAGCAAGGAGAGGTTAAAAGAACTTGAGAATGAATTTGAGGAAATAAAAGAAGAGCTCAAAAAAGAAACCGATTCAAATAATAAGCAGACTTGATTACACGCAGTCAAATTTGGAACAATTCGGCGAATAATTTGAAATATGGATTCCCGCTCCCGACCGCGGTCAAAAACAAATTTCACTGGAATGACAAAAAGTAAGATGGCGATTTCAAATTCTTAAATACCGCCGGATGGCAATAAGACTGGAAATGACTCCTAAAAAGATGCCTAAAATTAATTGATAGCCCAAAAAGAAAATAAAGTTGCTTTGGAGATAAACCGAAAGATTGGCTTCGCTTACAAAATTAATAATATAAGGGTGAATAAATTTAATTAAAGGTATCCAAATGATAAAACTTAAAATTCCGCCGATAATTCCGTAAAGTATTCCTTCAATAATATAAGGACCGCGAATAAACCAATTAGAAGCGCCGACTAATCTCATTACGCTGATTTGGTCGCTGTTTGAATAAATTGCCAAGCGAATGGTGGTAAAAGTCACCAAAGTTGCCACTAAAGCCAAGAAAATATTTAAAGCAATGCCAAATTTTTGAACCGTATCCACGATTGCCACCAGACGGTCAATGACTATTTGATTCTGAGCATAACTTATTTTTTCCACTACATTTTGAAGAGTGGAATTATTTAAATAATCAGCGATGCCAGCGTATTGGCGGGGGTCTTTAGCCTTAATATTCAACGAAGCCAAAAGCGGATTAGTGCTGAATTCCGCCAAGGCTTGGCTAATAACCGGCTCGTCTTTATGCTTGACTTTAAATTCTTCTAAGGCTCTATCTTGAGAAATATATTCAACGCTTTTAATTTCCGCCAACTTTTCCAAGGAGCTTCTGACGCTTAAAATAGAATCTTCCGAAACATTGCTTTTAAAATAAACGCTGATATCAATTTTGTCTTGAAGGGACTGAATGGTAGCTTTAGTCACGACATTAAACAAAATCAAGCCGCCAAAAACCAAAAGAACCAAAATCATAACCGTAATGGTGGCAAAACTTAACCAGCCGTTTCTGAGAAAACTTTGAAAACCATATTTGATAACTCTAGCAAGATTAACTAACATTTTAGCCAATAATAAATTTACCGTTTTCTTCGTCCCTGATTAGCCGGCCGGCTTCCAAAGTAATGGCTCGGCGGCCCAAAGTATTAACGATTTCCTTATTGTGGGTGGCCAAAATTACGGTACTGCCAAATTCATTAATCTTGGTCAAAAGTTTAATTACCTCCCAAGTATTAAAGGGGTCTAAATTGCCCGTCGGTTCGTCAGCCACAATAACTTGGGGCTGATTAACCATTGCCCGAGCAATGGCCACTCGCTGCTTTTCTCCACCGGAAAGCTCGGCCGGAAAATTAAACGCTTTTTCTTTAAGCCCCACCATATCCAAAACTTGCGGCACCAAATCGTTAATTTCTTTTTGAATCCGACCTTCCGCTTCCAAGGCAAAGGCAACATTTTCAAAGGCGGTTTTTTGCGGCAATAAACGAAAATCCTGAAAAATAACACCAATATGACGCCTGAAATCAGGAAGATAAGAAAATTTTAATTTATTAATCTCGTAATCATTAAAAAATATCTGGCCCTTTGTCGGTTTTTCTTCGCCAATAAACATCTTGACCACCGTTGATTTACCAGCGCCGGAACGACCGACAATGCTTACAAATTCTCCCGGCTGAATTTTGAAACTGACTTTATCCAAAGCCGCGAGTTTATTATAAAACTTGGAAACGTTTTGAAAAATAATCATCGCTATGCTCCATTAATGAATAGCGAATAGGTTACGAATTTACGAATAAACGAATTAGTAATTCGTATATTCGCTTATTCGCTTATTCGCTTATTCGTACGAATTCGTTATTCGTTGATTTCATTATACCACCACCTACGAATAAATCCAATTCTCCGTCTAAAACTTTCTCCACCTGCGTTGTTTCTGCGCCAGTCCGGTGGTCTTTAACTAATTTATAAGGATTTAAAACATAAGAGCGGATTTGGTTCCCCCATTCCGGTTTAACTCTCGTTCGCAACTTATTTATTTCTTGAATTTTAGTATCCTCCATTAATTTTAATAATTTGGCTTTGATTAATTTTAAGGCTCGCTCGCGATTTTGAGCTTGAGACCGATTGACTTGCGAAGCGGCTGTTAAACCCGTTGGCAAATGAACAATCCGAACAGCAGTTTCCACTTTATTAACATTTTGACCGCCGGGACCGCCGGAACGATAAAATTCTACTTTCAAATCTTTTTCCGGAATTTGAATCTCTTTAGCTTTGGCTTCAGCCAATTCCGGCAAAACTTCTACCAAAGCAAAAGAAGTATGCCTTAACCTTTTGGCGTCAAAAGGCGAAATTCTTACCAAGCGATGAACGCCGGCTTCGTTTTTCAAACGCTCATAAGCTTCGGGTTTGTTAATTTCCAAAGTAGTCTCATTTAAAAACCGCCAAGGCCAATTCTGCCGTTCCGCATAACGGCAATACATTTTCAAAAGCATCTGACCCCAATCTTTGGCGTCAGCGCCTCCCGCGCCGGGATAAATAGTTATAGTCATTAAATTTAAAGTTTAATCTTGGAGCCGAAGGTGGGAATCGAACCCACATTTCTATTTTACGAAAATAATGTTCTGCCATTGAACTACTTCGGCGTAGTCATAACTAACAAACATTTCTTTAACTTTTTTGCTTACAAAATCAAATGTGATGACTTTATTAACAATTTCTACGGTCGTGAAAAGTGTTAATAATACTTTTTGGCTAAGACTAAAAAATATCGTTGTCTTTCCTTGTTAAAAAATCTTTTTTAGAAATATAACTTCCAAATTTTTATCTATAATTTATTGTACCTTTGACGATTTCTTTTGCCAGACGTACAAAAGCGGACTGGCGACAAAAATAGAAGAGTAAGTCCCGAAGAAAGTGCCGACTAAAATGGTTAAAACGAAATAAAAAAGCGATTCGGGGCCGAAGAATAAAAGCGCCAATAAAACCAAAAATAAAGTTGAGGAAGTGCTCACCGACCGTCCGAAGGTTTCCTTGATGCTTTGATTAATAATTTCTCCCAAAGAAAAATTTCTTCCCCGGTTAATCAGCAAATTTTCCCGAATCCTGTCAAAAACAACAATGGTATCGTGAACCGAAAAACCCATCACCGTCAATAAAGCGACAATAAAATTGGTGTCTATTTCAATACCCTTTAAATAGCCCAACAAAGCCAAAAGCCCGGTCGGAATGCTGATGTCATGAAGAAGCGTAATTAAAGTGACAATGCCGTATTTCCAAGATTTAATCGGCCGAGAAACTTTTCTAAACGCCCAAGCTACATAAAGGGAAATGCCGACCAAAACCAAAAAAATAGCCCAGAAAGCTCTTTTCCTTATTTCCGAACCAATCGTTGACCCGATACTGGAAAAGGTTTTTTCTTGAACCCCGCTTATTTGTTTTGGCAAGTCTTGAAGAAGAGACTGGTGCTCGCTTTCGGAAAGAAAGGGAAAATGAATCAAAAAACTGCCATCATTTAAGGAAGTGATGGAAAAATCTCGGCGGCCCCGAATGTTTTCTATAGTTTGAATTAATTTTTCTTCGTTTATTTTTTCCGAAAAAGCCACTTGCCATTTGGTGCCGCCGGTTATATCAATCCCCTGCCTCAAACCGAAGACTCCAATAGAAACCCAGCTTAAGAAAACTAAAATAATAGCCAAGCCCAAAAATATTTTTCTTTTTTCAATGACTTTGATATTCATATTAATCAGCTTTTTTAGTTTTCAATATAAAGGTCTTTAAAAAGCCGCGAGTCACGGTAATGGCGGAAAACATACTGACAATGACGCCGATAAAAAGAGTTAAGGCAAATCCTCGAACAAAACCGGAAGTAAAATTATATAGAATGGCCGCGGTAATTAAAGTACTAATATTGGAATCCCGAATGGAAGACCAAGCCCGGCGAAAACCTTCTTCTATGGCCGCTGACCAGCTTAAACCTTTTTTCAATTCTTCTCTTGTCCGAGCAAAAATCAAAACATTGGCATCAACCGCCATTCCGATGGAAAGAATGGCGCCGGCAATACCGGCCAGAGTCATCGTTACCGGCAAAAGTTTAAAAATTCCCAAAATTAAAGAGATGTACATTAAAAGAGCCAGGGAAGCAAAAACGCCCAAGCGGCCGTAAAAAGCCATCATAAAAATAATAATAGCCGCTGTTCCTATCAAACCGGCAAGTAAAGCTTTTTGAAGAGCGTCTTGCCCCAAAGAAGCGTCAACGGTTTGTTGATTAACCAAAGTAATTGGAGCGGGCAAAGCGCCGGCATTAAAACGCTCAACTAACTGGCGGGCGGCTTCTAAAGTGAATTTACCGGTAATTTGAGCTTTACCGCCAACAATTTTTTCTTTGACCGTCGGCATTTCAATTAAGTTATTATCCAAAAAGATGGCTAGGGGTTTGTTTATATTTTTTTCGGTTAAATCGGCAAATATTTTGGCGCCCTCGTCAGTAAATTCAATTTCCACTTGAGGAACATTAGTGACTGAATCAAAACCCAACCGGGCGGATTTAATATAACGGCCGGTTAAAACAGTGGGGATAAATTTAAGAGTGCTGGTCCCTTCTTCCTGGACCTCCCTAAAATCCAAAAACGGCGTAGCGCCGATTTCCTTAATAGCTTGGCTGATATCTTTTATGCCGGCCAATTCAGCAACCAGTCGGCTATGATCCCCGGACGTCTCCGTATAAATCTTAGGCTCGCTGACGCCGAAAAGATTAACTCTTTTTTCAATCACATCCCTTAAGCCATTGACAACCGAACCCCGGTCAGCAGCCGAAGTTTGACTTAAATCAATATCATAAATCAAATAACTACCGCCGGCTAAATCCAAACCCAAAGTCCAGGGCCGAAAAGAGCTGATTTTTTGCCAAAATGGCTGATAATCAAAAACCGCGGCCGCAACAGCGACAATAATTACCAGAATTAAAAGCCAAACAGTGTTTTTCTGATAAAACATAAAACAATTATAGGAAATAAATAATTTTTAATCAAGGGAAGAATCATCTGACGTCCGGATGCCCCACCCCTTCAAACAGACTATTGGGATAGACAATCTTTAGTCACGTTTATGGCGATCGCAAAATAGATGACTTTTTTCACCAGTCAGGACTGGGATTATTTTTAATAATCCCGTTTTTCTAAAGATATTTTTTAATTATCTAAAATGCTTCGCTTTTTTCTGAAATCCCAGATTTTCAATTATATTGTCCTGAAAAGGTGCGGGGATGACTTATTGTCAATATCTCATCAGATGGTAATTTACTCTATTAAATAGTCCGCAGAGCGGAATTTAAGGGGGCTTGCCCCGTATATCAACTGCGATAAGTCTGACTCAATTTCTCCACGCAAAGAAGAATCATTTAGAACCATAATAAAATTAAAGAAGCATGAATCTAACTACGAGTCAGCCAGAAATTGCAATCGCCGTTGTATTACGGGGCTTACTTTTAATTAAATAAAAAGGGATAAGGCTCCCCTCTCAGGTTGTCTAAACAAATCAATTATGAAATAATTATCATAATGAAATATAAACTTACTTCTTTTGTTGTGGCTGAAATTAATAAGGTGGAGCGGGGCAAAATTACCCAATTCCAAACTTTAAAAAGCTCGCCCCATTATTTAACTACTTCTGCCCCTCATCAAGCTTTAATCAGCCGGGAAAAAATTAAAATAGAAAACCGAGAAGGCAGTTTAATTGTTAAAGCTTATGCGCCGGACGTGATTTTGGCTGAAATAACCGTTGAAGTTGACAATATTTTTTCCGAAGAAATTTTTAAATTAGAGGACGAACTTACGGACCAAGCTTACAAAGTTTTAACAAAAAAAGGGGCCAGTAAAGAATTTAGCGAAACCTACTCGGTGTTCGTTGTTTCTGATTACCAAGGCGAACCGCAACAATTCTTTAAATACCAAAACATTATTGCTTCTTTGCTGAAATCCGAGAGGTTGGAATTGGACCCTAAAGAAATTGCCCATACCCTGGATGTTCAAATCCAGTATGCCAAAAATGATATGACCATTATTGACTGGGATGGAGCTTTTGTTTTTGACCCCATCGGTGATATTGATTCAATTTTGGAACTTTTGGAATTGGCTAATTTTCATCTCTTGCGTTACCGCATTTTAGACCGCAATCTTGATGAAAGACTGGAAAAAATGGAGAAATTTATCTGGCGGCCGATGCCCAAACATTTTTTTCTTTCCTTCTTTAAAAACAAAGAAATCGTTCAGGATTTGAGGGAAATTATAAAAATTAGAGCAATGTCCATTTCTCAATTTCACGCCTTGGACAGAGACATAAAACTAATTGGCGATTGGTATTCGGCCCGGCTTTTTGACTTGACGGCCAAAAAATTAAAAACCGACGAATGGCGGAATTCAATTAAAGACAAATTGGAGTCCTTAGAAAGTATTTATTCAGTAATCTCGGAAAACTTCAGCATCTCTAGTCGGGAAATTGCTGAATGGGTACAAATTGTCGGCTTTTTCATCCTTCAAATTGGCTGGCTGGCTTTAATCATTATTGAATTTCTTTACTTTACCCGCTAATATTTTTCGGGCTAAAGATTTATATAACTCCACGGCCGGCTGATTAAAAGCGTTAATTTTCCAAAGCTTAGCCAAAAAAATTGTAGCCATCATTTGAAGCATAAGAAATTGACCCAAAGAGTCTTCGGAAATTTCCGGCAAAATAATTTCAATGAAGGGTAATTTTTTCTTGGCATAAACATTTTTTACACTTTGATAAACAGCTTCTATTATTTCAAAAACGTCCTTTCCTTGAAAACTTGAAATTAATTTTTTAAATTCCGGGAGCGGTTTTATTGATAAACGGGGCCGGGGCGGCTGAGCAACGAAAACAAAAATCGTTGATTTATTCCGGGGACCGGCCAAAGAAAGTTGGAAAACCGAGTGGAGGTCTGCGGTTCCGAGAGAAACTGTCGGCGTTAAGCCGCGACCGTTTTTCCCCAAACTTTCCGCCAATAATTGTCTCAGCCACTTGCCCAAAATTTCCAAATTTGGTTCAAAAAAGAAATTATCAATAATTGTTTTGCCTTTTTGCTGACTCCAAAAAAGAAAAGCCGCCAAAATTAAAGCCGGATTATCTTTTACATTTTCTTCCAAACATTTATTTCTCATTGTCTTGGCGCCCTCAATTAATTTTTGAATATTAATTTTTAAAGCGGCTAAAGGGAAAAGACCAACGCTGGAAAAAACCGAATAGCGGCCACTGACGGCTTTGGGTATTTCTAAAAGAGTAAAATTTTCCTTTTCCGCCGTTTGCCAAAGCAAAGAATTTCTCTCGGTAATGACAACCACATTATTCTTAAAATTAGTCCCCCGCCTTTTCAAAAACTGCCAGAGAACATTAAAATTAATTAAACTTTCCAAAGTTGTTCCGGATTTGCTGATTAAAACTATTAAAATTTCTCGGTTGGATTTGGTTTGTTGTTTTAAAAAATTAAGAACATCGTTCAAATACGCGACATTGCTCTTGTCTAGAAAAATTGTTTGAGGGAATTTTTTTTCTTTTCCAAAATTAAATTCCCCTCTTAGAGTCTCGTAAATTGCTTGCGTTCCCAAACTTGAACCGCCGATGCCGATTAAAATTAAAATTTTTGCTTCTTTAATTTTCTGATAAGCTAACCTTTTGATTTCTATGAGAATCTGAGATTCAACCAAATTTAAAAAGCTTTCCGGCCGCTGATTATCTTTTTCTTTCAAAATTTTTTTTAGTTTTTGAATATAAGGCAAAAGATGTTTGCCGGTCTTTGCTATAAATTTATCCGAAAAACCAAATTTATTCTTATAATTTAAAATCAAGTTTTTTGAAGCCATTTTTTAATTATAACACAAATCCCAGACGATTTTTTAAAAATAAAAAGCCCTGCCAGAGTGGGAACTTGTTCAGAGACCGAGACATTATATCGGTTTTTTGACATCAAAGCGGCTAAGCGATTTAATGAAAGCATGGAAAGGCCAGGAGAACAATTTTTGCACCAGCGGGATCCAAAGCTCCACACCTCCGACTTTGTAGAACACGAGAAGGAAAGGAAAGAAAAGGTGAAGAAACGTCCCAGAAACCGGCCGAGAAGATAGCAGATTGGCTTGAGGTGATCAAAAAGACCCACATGGGACACCAGGACGACCTCCGGGTGCTCGAGCGCATAAAAGCCCACTATCACAAGGAATACGTCATCAAGCCGGAAGACATACCAGAATCGTATTTCAATAACCAGAAGCGCCTCGCCCGTGAACAGGGCCACGGCGACATCGAGATTACGGAAGAAGTGAGGGGCCAACTGGCTGAGACCATCAGGAGCGACCAGGAATCCACCCTGGACAATTGGATAGAGTATTTTTCTTCCAAGGACTCGGAGAATTTCCCCGTCTGGTCCAAATACTGGGCCTTTACGAGCGTCATCAAGCTCTCTTTCTACGACAAGGAGAAACACGCCTTTGCGAAGAGAGATAAAAGCACCGTTGCCCCATTCCCGGATCTGAATCGGGAAGCGTTGGCCTACGTGGTCAACGCCATCGTCAAAAAGACCAGCAAGGAAAACATTCCGGCGGCAACAGACAATCCCGAATTCCGGCAGCTTCTCCAGGGGTCAAGCTTCGGGAAGCTTTACGCCTATGCCATCGAAAAGGTAACGCCCGCCAAGGAGAGCGAACTGATCAACGCCAAAGGAGAATGGGTCAGGTATTCCAAGAACTCGGACCATATGCTTCTCGTGAACTCCCTCCAGGGACATGGCACGGGCTGGTGCACTGCCGGAGAATCGACCGCCAAGGCCCAACTCCAGGGAGGGGACTTCTACGTTTACTATTCCTACGACAAGAGGGGCAAACCAACCATCCCCAGGACGGCCATCCGGATGTGGGGAAGCGGCATCGCCGAAGTGCGCGGCGTCGGCCCCGATCAGAACCTCGATCCGTATATCGGAGAGGTCGTCAGGGAAAAGCTCAAGGAATTCCCTGATGGCAAGGCCTACGAAAAGAAATCCCAAGACATGAAAACATTGACCGCGATTGAGGCAAAGGCGAGGGGCGGTGGGGAACTGAGCCGGGAAGACCTCATCTTTCTTTATGAAATCAAATCTCACATTCAAGGGTTCGGCTACCAGAGAGACCCGCGCATCAATGAACTGATCGGGGGTCGGGACAAAAGATCCGATCTTGCGTTTACCTTAGGCATACCCAAGGAAAAAATCAGCGTCACAAAAGAAGAGGCTTTACGCGGAGATATTGTTTTCCATT
>PEUU01000021.1 GCA_002781185.1 Candidatus Jorgensenbacteria bacterium CG03_land_8_20_14_0_80_38_39
TTTTCGGAAATGAAGGAAATTATTGAAAAAATAGACAAAGAGGCTATTCATAAAATTATTGAGATTCTAGAAGAAGTGAGAAGTAATAAGGGCCGCCTTTTTATTTTGGGGGTGGGAGGAGGCGCTGGTCATGCCAGTCATGCTGTTAACGATTTTCGAAAATTAGCCGGCATAGAAGCCTATACCCCGGTTGATAATGTTTCTGAGCTGACAGCCAGAGTTAACGACGAGGGATGGGAGTCAGTTTTCGTTCGGTGGCTGGAGATTAGTTCTTTAAGCGCCAAAGATGCGGTGATGGTTTTTTCGGTCGGCGGCGGTCATCAAGAAAAGAACATCAGTATGAATATCGTCGACGCTTTGAATTTTTCCAAAAAAGCCGGCGCCAAGATTATCGGCATTGTTGGTCGCGACGGCGGCTACACCAAAAAAATGGCCGACGCTTGCGTTTTAGTGCCAGTGGTTAATCCAGAAACAATTACGCCCCACACAGAATCTTTTCAAGCGGTAATCTGGCATTTGATTGTTTCCCATCCCAAGTTTAAGACTAATAAAGGTAAATGGGAGACTGTTCGCTAAAATTACAAAAAGCAGTTTTTCTTGACCGCGACGGGGTTGTTATTCGGCAGGTTGATTTTTTGATTAAACCGAGACAATTAAAATTATTGCCTAATGTCGGCAAAGTTATAAAACTTCTTAATCATTTTGGGTTTTTGGTGGTGGTCATTACTAACCAGCCGGTTGTTGCCCGGGGGTTAATTAAGCCCGAGGGCATTGATAAAATTCATACCATTTTAATCAACCGTCTCAAAAAACAAGGCGCCAAAATTGAGGCGGTTTATTTTTGTCCGCATCATCCCAATGCCACGTTAAAAAAATACCGCAAACGTTGTCGTTGCCGAAAACCCGGCATTGGTCTAATTATTAAAGCTGCCAAAGATTTAAATATCAATCTTAAAAAAAGCTTTATGGTCGGCGATGCTCTTATTGACATTGTTGCCGGCAAACGTGCCGGGCTTAAAACTATTTTAGTTAAGACTGGCCCAGGTCATAGCCGTTTGGATAAGCTGTACAAAAAAAAATTTAAGCCAGATTTTATTACCAAGAACTTAAATGAAGTCGTAAGGATTATAAAAAAATATGGTAAGTGAAATAAAACAGGTTGTAATTTTATCAGCGGGTTTGGGAATAAGATTAAAGCCAATTACTAATACTATTCCCAAACCCATGCTGCCGCTTTTAAATAAGCCGATGCTTCAATGGAACATTGAGCAGTTTAAAAAACACGGGATTAAGGAATTTTTTATTAATCTTCATTATTTGCCGGAAGTGATAAAAAACTATTTCGGCGACGGTTCAAAATGGGGCGTTAAAATAACTTATTCTTTTGAACCGGAAATTTTGGGGACGGCCGGCGGCCTCAAACGATTTGAAGATAAATTAAATGCAGTTTTCTTTTTAATTTACGGCGACATATTGAGTTTGGTTGATTACACAAAAATGGCCGAGGTTTGGAATAAAAAAGCCGACGCTCTAGGCATACAGCGAGTGGCTAAAACTGAAGACTATGCGGACGCTGATGTTGCCGAACTTGATAGCGACGGCAGTTTCTTAAAAATCCATCTCAAGCCTTATAGTCAAAAATATTCCAACGCTTACCGAATGAGAGGGATATTTATTTTTAAAAAGGAGATTTTGTCTTATATTCCTGAAAATACTGTTTATGAAATTGCTAAACAGCTTTTGCCCGATATTATTAACCGGGGCAAAAAATTTTATGCTTATGAATGCGATGATTATTCTAAAGGCATTGATACGATAGAAAAACACAGAGAAGTTGAGGAATATCTTAAAACTTATGTCTAACCCAAAGGTTTCCATATTGATGGCTTCTTGGAATCGGGCTCATTTAATCAGACGGGCTATCGAAAGCGTGGTTTCTCAGACTTTCGGTGACTGGGAGTTAATAATTATTGATGATGGCTCAAGTGATAATACTTCCGAGGTAATCAAAAAGTGGCAAGAAAAAGATGCGAGGATAAGATATTTTCGTCGCGAACATGTTGGCCGTATTTCCAAGGTTTCTAATTTCGGTTTGCAACAGGCTCGCGGTCAGTACATCGCGATTTTAGATGATGACGATGCCTGGGCTGATAATAATAAACTGAAAAAAGAAGTAGAATTTTTGAATAAAAATTCAGAATATGTCGGTTGCGGCGGAGGATTGATAGTGATTGATGAAAAAGGCAAAGAAAGATTGCGAATTTTAAAGCCAGAAAAGGACGAAGACATTAAAGCCAAGGCGCTATTAGCCAATCCGATGGCTAACAGCACAACACTCTTTCGTTACGAAGCGGCTAAAAAGGTGGGGTTCTATGATGAGACATTATTACAATTTGCTGACTGGGATTTCTGGTTAAAAATGGGCCTTATTGGCAAACTTTATAATTTTCCTCGATATTTCGCTTATTATCAAATGTCAGAAAAAGGGAGTTCTTTTAAAAAACAAAAAGAAAACGCCGTCTCTGCTTTAAAAATTGTTCAGAGGTATAAAAATAGATATCCGGGCTTTGGCAAGGCAATTTTATTGGCCGATTTTTATTATTTTTACACTTTCCTGCCCGGGTTTTTAAGAAAATTTTTGAATCCTCCTCTTTCGCAATTTAAAAAAATTATTTTTTCTTTCCGTAAAAAATAAAAAGAGGTCTGACGAGCTTACGAGGATAAATGACGACAGCTCTATTATGAGTCTTACGAGGCTTAGCCTCGTAAATTTTGGCTAATAAAAAGGAGGCTTATGGAGCCCTTTTATCTGGTCTGGTGTTATTTTTGACGCCGCAAATTAAGACAATTTATCAATGACAAAGTTATTCACAGAGTCTTTGTATCTTTAATATCTAATAAAGACACGATCGTACCTTTATTAGACATAGCCAGGTTCAGATTGAAACCTCAGTTGAGTTTCATTACAAGTACCATAAAATGTTAATGTACCTATCTAGTACAAAGGCTTGACGTCCAGTTTTGATTTTGTATACTGAAGGTAATCAAAAACAATTACCATCAAAGCACAAATGTCATCAGCAATTGAAATTTTACTCAAAACTCAAAAGACAGTTTTTGCTATTCAAGAATTATCTTTTCTTTGGAAAATTAGGAATTCAAATACCTTAAAAAGCAAAATTTATTTTTTAGTCAAAAACAAAAAATTGATATCTCTGAAAAAAGGAATTTATGCCCTTAATCAAAATTATGACAAATTTGAATTAGCCAACAAACTAAGACCCCCTTCCTATATTAGTTTAGAAACAGTTTTGCGAAATTCCGGAATAATTTTTCAATACAGTTCAGACATTATTTCAATAAGCAATATCTCAAAGACAATAAAATGCCAGAGGATAAATTATGTCTATCACAAAATCAAAAATGAAGTTCTTTTTAATAAAATGGGCATCAAAATTTCAGATAAGTATTGGATAGCTGAACCCGAAAGAGCTTTCTTGGACATAATTTATTTAAACAAAAATTATTATTTTGATAACCTCTCTCAAATTAATTGGGGAAAATGTTTCTCCCTCGTTGAGATTTATAAAAACAAAGCCTTAAAAAAAAGGTTAAAAGATTATTTTAAAGATGTTGAAAAGAGTAAAACATGAACTGATTTTAAATAATATCTTGAAAGATATTTATAATGACAGATTTTTAGCCCCGATTTTAGGTTTAAAAGGAGGAACGGCCGCTTATTTAATCTACAACTTGCCGAGATTTTCAGTTGATTTAGATTTCAATTTACTGGACAAAGAGAAAATTGATAGGGTTTTTGAAAGAATAAAGAAAATTTTAGAAAAATATGGAAGGATTAAAGAAAGCTCCCAGAAAAGAAATACTCTTTTTTTTCTTTTGTCTTTTGAAGAAAAATTTCAAAATGTTAAGGTAGAAATTTCTCTTGGAGATTTTGGTAATAATTATGAAATTATTAATTATCTTGGCTTGCCTATTTTAACAATGAGCAAAGAAAATATGTTTGTTCATAAATTGGTTGCAATTGCTGAAAGAAAAAAAATAGCCAGCCGAGATTTATTTGATATTCATTTTTTCTTGGAAAAAAATTGGCCAATTAACGAAAAAATAATTGAAAAAAGAACGGGTAAAAATTTAAAAGAATATTTAAAATATCTAATTAATTTTATTGATAAAAATGTCTCAGAAAGAAACATCTTGTTTGGTTTAGGAGAAATTCTATCAGAAAAGCAAAAGAATTGGGTTAAAACAAATTTAAAAAAAGAGGTTTTATTTTTATTAAAAGTTTATTTAAGAAGTATTTAAAGGTGTGGTTATCTTACGAGGCTTAGCCTCGTAAATCGTAATTTAGCTAATAAAAAAGAGGCTTATTGGGCCTCTTTACCTTGTTAAGTAGTCCGCTTGACGGAATTTAATAGGGTAAACCCTATTAAATGGTGCCGAAGGCAATTTAACAGGGTTTAGTGTACATTATGACTGTTTATGGCTATTTCTGGCACCGCCGAACGTCATCAGTTCGGCGATTAATTGCTGACCATTCCGGCCAGTCTTTTCTACAAAAGGCCAGCCATTTTTTTGCCAAGGGAAGCAGCGAAGGAAACCGGTTACTGACACCGGCCCGGCATTCAATTCAATAATCTTAGCCATTTCCTCGGTCCCAATTTTTTCCGTGCCAACAAGAAGACCGAAGGAATAGCCGCCGTCAAGATTTGGCCATCTCACTTCCGGTTTATCAATTACAGAATGAGGGAGTATTCTCAGGATCCATTTGAATTTTGATTTCTTGACTTTTTTAATTATCACCCCGATTGTCAAAACAAAAATCAGGCCGATGAGGATTTGGAAAAAATAATTGTCGGTAAACGCTTTACCGGCGTAGGAAATTAGATTTAAAAGGATGATAACAGCTACTGCCGCCAAAACAGCAAAGAAGCCGCCTTGGAAACTTTCCCAGAAAAAAATAGCGATTTTCTTTATCGCCTTCATCGCAAAATCTCCTATTTTATTTGACAATGTTTATTTGACAATGAGCTTTTTTATTATAGCGGGGAAATTGAATAAAGCAAGAAGAGGTTCTTTTAGCCAATAGAGACAAAGGAAATAGAAAGGAGCGGCAATGAGAATATTAATAATAATATTGACGCCCCAAATTTTTAAAATAAAAACCAATCCTGTCATCAGGAGACCAGCCAAGACAATTCGGGGAAGATATTTTAAGGTTTGGAAGTTATTAATTTTTTTCATATTTTTCCAGTTAAATCCAATAGCCAAAGTTTGAGCCAAAATAGTGGCAAAAGCCGCGCCGCTAATGCCAAAAGGTGGAATTAAAACGGCGTTAAAAACAACATTTCCCAAAGCTCCCAAAGCCAAGTAACCGATAAACTGCTGCTGTTTGTTATGAGCAAAAATGGCATTGCCGATTAAGGTTCCGGGAAAAGTCAGAAGAATCGTCAGGAGCAAGAAAATAAAAGCCGTGGTTGCCGGCAGATAGCTGTTGCCGAAAAGCAAACTTATAATTTGGGGGGCTAAAATTAAGCCGCCTAAAGTTATTGGTATGGCAAAAAGAAGAGAAGACCTAATGGATTTTTCCAAGAGGGAACGGAATTTATTGTTGTCCTTGCCGGCTAGACGGGAGAAAGTAGGGAAGACAGCGGTGGCTATAATAGCCGGGATGAGGTAAAGAAATTGGACTGGTCGTTGAGCCGCGGCATAATAACCGAGGTCGCTAGCCGTTTTCATCCAGCCGAGCATTAAAGTGTCGGTATTAATCATAATTCCTCCCAAAAAACCCAAAAGAGCAAATGGCCAGGCTTCTTGAAAAATTTTTTTTGCCAAATTTTTATTGAAAATAAATTTAAAACTTTGGAGGAAGCGCCGGCGAAGAACAAAAATTGAAGCCATTAAGCCTAAGGCGCTGCCAAGGGTGTAGCCAATGACCAGATTTTTGTTGGTTGGCCAAAGCAAAAGAATGAGAATGCCTAAAACCGTGATGGCAACATTGGTAAAAATACTAATTAAGGCTTCCCATTCCATTTTTTCCCAGGCTCGGGTAAGGGAATAACTGAAATCGCGCAAGCTGTCAAAAAAAATGAGGAGCGCCACGATGGGCAAAAGATTTATGGCTTCGGGGATTTTAGTAAAAAAAGGCGCAACAAAAATAACCAAAAGGACGCTAAAAGAAACTAAGGCGAATTTAATAGTTAGGGTGGTTGAAAAATATTCTCTGGGAAGGGTTTTTTTGGCCGTTTCTCTGGTTAAAATGGGGCCGAGTCCAATATCGGAAAAAATAGTAAAAAAAGCCGCCAAACTTAAGGCGTAAGAAAAAATTCCGTAGGAAGCGACGCCTAAAATCCGAGCGGCAAAAATAATTAAAACCGCTTTAATGACGCGGCCCAAAACATTACTGACCGTCAGCCAGAAAGTATTTTTCATTATTGTTTGGCGAAAGTTCCGATTTTCCAAAAGCCAAGATTTGATTTTTTGAAACATAATATTAAAAAATTCCTAATTCCTAATTCCTAATTCCTAACTCCTAATTCCTAAATTTTAACGGGGGGTGGCAAAAATTGCTTTTATCGTTTTTAAAATAATTAATAAGTCCAAAATCAAAGAACGGTTTTTTAGATAAAAAATGTCATATTCTAATTTTTTATAGGCATCTTCCAACGAAGCGCCATAACGATAGTTAATTTGAGCCCAGCCAGTGATGCCGGGTTTAACCAAATGACGAATTTCATAGTAAGGGATTTTTTCCTTGAGTTCTTTGATAAATTCCGGCCGTTCGGGGCGGGGGCCGACAAAAGAAAGCTCTCCTTTGAAGATGTTGAATAATTGCGGTAGTTCATCCAAGTGGCAAAATCGCAAAATTCTTCCAATAAAAGTAACTCGGGAGTCATTTTTGCTCGCCCACTGGGGACCATTTTTTTCGGCATCCGCTTTCATCGTTCTGAATTTGTATAAAATAAATGGTTTTTCTAATTGACCAATTCGGGTTTGTTTGTAAATTATAGGGCCGGGAGAAGTAATTTTTATTAAAAAACCGATGATTAAAAATAACGGCGAGGTTATTAATAAAATGATTGAAGTCAAGAATATTTCCAATGGTCTTTTGAATGTTTCGTAAAGTTGACGGGGTTTGGCTAAATTTTCTAAAAACCAATGTTCTTCTAATTCGGAAAGGGGAGTCTTTTTAAAAACTTGTTCAAAGAAATCGGTTAAATCTGAAATTTCCACTCCCAAGGCCAAGTTCTTGTAAAGAGTTTGAATAAGTTTTTGGTTTTCTTTCAAATAAGGAGGAATAATTAAAGTAGTTATTTTTTGGTCAGTTATAATTTGGCTTAAGTTTGCCAGTTCCGGATCATTGATTCCTCTTTTTAGCCAACCGGCAACTTCGTAACCTAATTGGGGGTTTTGGCGGAGATAGTTAAGCGTTTCTTGAATTAAAGGTGAATCGCCGATGACCAGAGTTTTTTGGGGCTGTCGTCGGCTGACCAGAGTGTTAAAACCCGAGCGCCAAAAAGCGGTTAAGAGGTTAAAGACAAAGGCGAATAGAAGGAGATTTCGTTTCGGCGAGATGCCGAAAGAAAAAATGTAGAAAAGAGCCGAGGCGGTTAAAATATTGATTAAGACAGAGGCGCCTAAAGTTTTCAAAAATTGAAGGCTGTTTTTAAGGTTTTTAAAATCATAAAGTCCGGCAATATAAAAAATTAAAAACCAAAGAACCAAAACCAGGGAAAAAGGTCCTAAGTGTTCATTGAAAATATTTTTGGAAAACGTATCGGGGTAGCGAATAAAAAGCGTTACTAGCAACGAAAAGTAAAAAACCGCCGCATCGCCGACGATAAGAAAAGCTTTTTTAAATCGCAGTAAATTATCCACTTGACTTTTATGATATAAAAAAATTATAATCTTATCAATGTCTACTAAAAATGATAAAAAAGAAGAAAATTCCTGGAAATCGCAGAAAGAGCCCCTTTTGGAAGTTGAAGAAACAAGAAAAAGAGATTATTTTTTGCCGATAAGCATTTTGATTGCCGGCGTTTTAATTGCCGGAGCCTTAATTTACAGCACCGGCAAAAAGACGGTTGGCCCGGCGGAAACAAAGAAAGCCGATAATGGTTTAGTCGTTCAAGCGCCGGCCGCGATTCAGGGTGTGGAAATCGGCGATTCGGTTATTTTGGGCGACCAAAAGGCGTCGGTGACTTTTATTGAATATGCCGATTATCAATGTCCTTTTTGCACCTCGTTTTTTAAAGAAACCGAACCGCTTTTAATCAAAGATTATGTTGATAAAGGAAATGTGAAAATGGTTTATAAAGATTTTGCTTTTTTGGACCAATTTGCCGGCGGTAAAAATGAATCTCATTTGGCGGCCGAAGCCGCGGCTTGCGCTGCCGACCAGGGGAAATTTTGGGATTATCACGATTTGATTTTTAAAACCGAAATCGCCGATCAACAAGCCAATCCGGGGAAAAGTGAAAATAATGGCAATTTGAATGTGGAAAAACTAGAATCCTTGGCGCAGGAATTGGGCTTAAATAAAAATCAGTTTAATTCTTGTTTGGAATCCAATAAGTATAAAGACAAGATTCAAAAAGAAGTTGTCGAGGCTCAAGCCTTGGGCGTTAAGGCGACGCCAACATTTTTCATTAATGGCCAAAAATTTGAAGGCGCTCTGCCTTATCCTCAATTTAAGGCCACTATTGACAACTTATTAAAATAACCTATAAATTAAAGTTATTAAACGTTTATATAAAGGCGAAGTGGTCCGTTAAAAGCCATTTTAGTTTTCGTATAGACGATTGTATTACAAAGGGACGAGATAATAAAAAAATAAAAAAATGGCTTTTGATCAACAAGGACCAAGACCGTCATTTAAAGGAAATTGGGCTTGTTCCAAATGCGGAGCAAAAATTACCGAACTTCCTTTTGACCCAGACCCGGCAAGATTAGACCAGTTACTTTGTCGGGATTGTCATCGGGAAACGAGGGCTAATCGGCCTTTCCGCGGCGGCCGTTCCCGCTACTAATTGAAAAATTAAACCCCGTAAACAACTGCGATTGCAATTTCTGGCTGACTTGTAAGTAAGGATTTATTATTGAAATCAGCAGTGATTCTGAATAATTCTCCTTGGTGTTGAAAAATTGAGTCAGACCTATCGCAGTTGTTATACGGGGTAAAGGTCTTGGTTTCAAAAACTTTGAGCATTTATAATGAAATGGAATCATTGGCTCGTTGTCGGTTTAGGAGCTTGGCTTTTAATTTCGCCGTGGCTTTTGGGTTTTTCCCGGCTAGATTTAGTTGTTTGGAATAATATTGTGGTCGGCATTTTACTGCTCATTTTCTCTTTTTGGAATTTTTCCCAATTCAACAATAAATAAAAAGCCGAAAAACAAAAAGCATCTTCTTAAAAAAGAAATTATGAAAGTGAAAATTTATACCACCCCCACTTGTCCTTATTGCCAAATGGCGAAAACATTCTTTAAAAAACATAAAATTGAATATGAGGAAGTTAATGTTCTTGACTCTTTAGAAGCTCGCGAAGAAATGTTTTCTAAATCTCACCAACAAAGCGTGCCGGTAATTGAGATGGGCGATGAGATAGTTGTTGGTTTTGACCGAGTGGCTATTGCTAAAATTTTAGGCATTAAAGATTAAAGGTCGCCCTTTCATATTATTAATTATTTATGAATCAGAAGTATCAATGCCCGGAATGCGGCTATGTCGGCGATGAAGCCGGCGATTGCCCGACTTGCAACGTGCCTTTGGAAGCGGTTAACGGCGGAGAAGATGAATTAGGAAAGGATGAACCGGAGGAGAGCGAATTGGACGAGAATTATTAATGGCGGCGTTCTAGGGCTTGAATTAAGGTTTCCTTATCAGCAAATTCAATTTCCCCGCCTGTGGGCATACCCCGCCCCAGGCGGGTTATGGTTTTTGCCAAAGTTTTAAATTCTTGGCTGATTATTTCACTGGTTAAATCAGCAAAGGTGTTGGGATTTAAAGCAATAATTAATTCTTCCAACTGCCCGCCTAAATCTTTTTTAATGCGGTTTTTTAAACCTTGAAGGCGGAATTTTTGTTCGGCTTGAATTAAGCCGTCCTTGGTAATTTCCCCTAAAATTAAATAATGGCTGTTAAGGCGGTTTATTTGTTCCAGAGCCAAAAGATCGGTTTCGTTTTCAACAATCGCCACGATTTTCGGGTTCCTCGAAGGATTGGCGCAAATGTCGCAGAGTTTTTTTGATTTTTGGCGAAAGAAAAAACAATTTGGGCAACGTTCAAGACTTTGAATCCCCCAAATAGCTTGTTTGATTTTTTCCAGTTCTTGTTTGTCCAAAAGGGTTAAGGAAAATGCCAAACGGCTGGCCAAACGCGGTCCAATTGACGGGAGGCGAGAAAAAGATTCAATAAATTTTCTAATGGGTTCGGGAATCATAAAAATTATTTTTATTCCGGAGCGTGATAAACATCAATATTTCTAAAACTGACAATCTCCTGGTCAAATTTTAATTTAATACTTCCCAAGGGGCCGTTGCGATGTTTGGAAATGATTATTTCGACGAGATTCTGTTCCTCCTCGGCTAAGTTTATGTTTTCTCTGTCCTTGCGGTAAATAAACATTACCACATCGGCATCTTGCTCCAAAGAACCGCTTTCTCTTAAATCCGAAAGGCGGGGGATTTTAATTTCTCTTTGGTCAACTGCCCGGGAGAGTTGGGAAACGGCCAAAACAGGGATATTTAATTCCCGGGCTAATGATTTTAAGCCGTGGGAAATTTCCGTGACTTGTTGAACCATGCTTTCGGTTTCGGTTCGCGGTTGAATCAATTGAAGATAATCAATCACTAAAAGCTCTAAACCGCTTTCAATTTGGAGACGTCGGGCCATAGAACGGATTTGAAGAATATTAGGCGAAGGGGTGTCCTCAATAAAAATTGGGGTTTTAGAAAGTTGGTCAAGGGCGTTTTGAATCATGGAAAATTCCAAGTCATCGCTTAAACGACCGGTTCTTAATTTCCAAAGAGGAACGTTGGCTTGGGAAGCAATTAGGCGGTCAACGACTTGCTCTTGAGACATTTCTAGAGAAAAAATACCAACGGGTTTGCCTTGAGAAGCAACGTTTCTGGCAATATCCAGAGCAAAAGATGTTTTCCCAAAAGAAGGCCGGGCGCCAAGAATAATCAAATCGGATTTTTGCAAACCGGAAAGAAGATTATCAAGTTGGGTAAATTTTGTCGGCACACCGCGGGTGACGTTTTCGCCGCGATGGAGTTTTTCAATTCTTTCGTAAGCTTGGGCCAATTCCTCTTTTAAGGCCACAAATTTTTTGGGCGTGGAACGTTGAGAAATGTTAAAAATTTTTTGTTCCACGGCATCCAAAAGCGTTTCTAAATTTTCCGGTTCAAAAGCTTTTTCAGTAATTTCGGAAGAAGCCCGAATTAATTCCCGGCGGATTCTTTTTTCTTTGACGATATTGGCATAATGACCGACGTGAGCCGCCGTCGGCACGCTGTTAATGAGGTCGGTTAAGTAATCAACGCCGCCGATATCTTTTAGTAATTTTTTTTCTTTAAGTTCGGTTTTAACGCTTAGAAGGTCAATGGGTTTATTTTTATTAAAAAGTTCCAGGATACTTTGATAAATAATTTGATGAGGGGGATGATAGAAATCTTCCGGCAGCAAGAAATCCGCCACCTTAATAATCGCTTCGTTATCCAATAAAAGAGAGCCTAAAACCGAACTTTCGGCTTCCAAATCCTGGGGCGGAATTTTTAAATTTTGTTTAGCCATTTTGAGTCAGTTTAATAAAAGTGCCTGAAGGCGTGTCTTCTAATTCATAGCCTAACTGTTTTATTTTTTTTCTCAAGGCATCAGCTTGGATAAACTGTTTATTACCTCTGAATAACTCTCTTTTTTTGACCAATTTTATAATTTTATTAGGGATTTTCAGGGGTTTTATGGTCAAACCAAAAATTTTTAAGGTTTTTTCAGTAAATTTCAGGATTTTTTGAGCCGAAGCAGAATTAAGGTCCCAAATAATTTTTTGGCAAGAAGAAATAAAGTCAAAGATGACGGCTAGCGCCTGGGCGGTATTGAAATCGTCTTCCAGAGCCTGATGAAATTTATTTTCGGTTTTTTTGATGAGCTTATCAATGCCTGTTGTTTTTAAACCTTTTGGGATTTGGCGATTTTTATTTTTAATAACCATTTTCAGTTTTTCCAAAAATTCCTCAATAACGTTCAAGGAAACATTAGCGTCTTTGGCTAAAGACGGGGTGTAATTTATCGGCTTTCGGTAAAGGTGGCTCAAAACAATCATTCTTAAAACATTAGCCGGATTTTTAAAAATGCTTTTTTTCAAAAAATCTTGAATAGTCACAAAATTTTTTAAACTTTTGGACATTTTTTGGTTATTAATAAAAAGAAGGCCGGTATGCATCCAAATTTTCACAAAAGGTTTTTTGCCGGAAGCGGCCTCTTGTTGGGCAATTTCCGCCTCGTGATGAGGAAATTTTAATTCCACGCCGCCGCCATGAAGGTCATATTGGGGGCCAAAAAAAGTTTCGGTAATGGCCGTATCTTCAATGTGCCAGCCCGGTCGGCCCCAGCCGATTTCCGTCCGCCAGAGCGGTTCGCCTTGATAAACAACAAAATTTTTTGAGCCGGCAATTTTTGCCGGGATTTTAGGTTTGGGAAATTTCCACAAACAAAAATCGCCTTTATTTTTCTTTTTAATGCTTTCGTCAATTCTTGAAACTGCGTCTTCGGCTTGCTCCCGCGTTCTTTTGGAAAGCTTGCCGTAATCGGGAAATTTAGAAATATCAAAGTAATAACCCTCATTTTCAATTTTATAAGCATAACCTTTTTTAATTAAAATTTTCACTTGTTTTATTATTTTGGGAATAAAATTGCTGGCCCGGGCGTAACGACTGACTGAGACAATATTTAAGTTTTTTATATCCCTTAAGTATTTCTTTTCAAAAAAATGAGCCAAAGCCAAGGGTTGTTTTTTTTCCTTTTGGGCTTTTTGGATAATTTTGTCATCTACATCAGTGATATTTTGAAGATAAAAAACTTTCCAGCCTTGAAAGCGGAGATAACGAACAAAAATATCAAAAACCAGATAGGTGCGGCTGTGGCCCAGATGGGGTAAATCATAAACCGTTGGTCCGCAAACAAAAAGCTTTAAAGACCTCGTTTTTGGCTTTTTGACTATTAGTTTTTTTCCGGAAAGAGAATCGTAAATTCTTATCATCCTCTCATTTTAGGGGAAAATAATTTTCTTTTCAACTTTATTAGTCAGTAGTTTATTTACCTATACCTGATTTTCTATTTGGAAAAGGGAAATAACTTCACTATAAAGTCTCCCAAAAACCTCATAAGATTTTATAAATCCTCCCTTAAATCCTCCCTTAGCCCTTAAAAGATTTTACCCAAAACCTTTCTAAATAAATCTAAATAAAAAAGAACTTTAGTCAACAAACTCACGATCGTGAGTTTGTTGACTAAAATTACCCAAAAGAATTGGAAGGTCATTTAATATAAATTGACTAATTTTTAAAAAATCTATTGACTAATTTTTAAAAAATCTATGGCAGACAAATTATTATAACTCCAAAAGAGCTATTAAGGTATAAATCATTGGCGGTAAAACAAATAAATCAAATTCAGGAAGTTGAGTTGGGCAAGATAAGAATTGATAGAGGCCAGCCCTTCAAATCAGAGCCAGCCCTTTTTTCTGAAGATAAAAGCCAAAACAATAATCAAAATCAAAACAAAACCGGCGCTAAGCCAATAATAAGGCGGGTGGGCGGTAAAACTTTTAAAAATCTCCAAATTTAAAGTCATCGTAAAGTAAATCAACAGCGGAAAGGTTAAAAAAGCCAAAACGGAAAAACGTCGGACCACTTCCGAGGTTTTAAATTCCAAAATTTGGGAAACGGTTTGGCTGTAAGATTCAATTGAAACCCTTAGATTTTCCAAAAGGTAATTTACCCGGGAAAAATCTCCCAAAAGGTTCATAAAATAAGGTCGGAATTTTTCGCCCCAAAAATTTATTCCTTCTTGCATTAAGGATTCCAAAATGTGTCTTTGAGGAGCAGTGATAATAAAAAATCCCAAGATGTCTCTTTTAATGTAGGAAATTTCTTCAAAGAGTTCCCGGTCTTGGTTTTTGAAGAGTTTTTCGCCGACAGCGTTGGTTTTCTTTTCAATGTGTTTTAGTTCTCTTTGGGAAAATTCATTGACCATTCTTAAGAGTCGGCAAATAAGCTCGGCTGTTGATTGATATTGGCGAACCGAAATGTCGCTCGCAAGGTAACGTTCAAATTGTTCAATTGATTCCAAATCTTCATAATGGACAGTTATTAAAGCGCTTTTGGTCGCCAATAAATCAATTTCTGCCCGCCGGGACGAACGTTTGGCTTGGTCGTAAATCGGCAAATGATAAACAATAAAAAGATAGCCGTTGTATCTTTCCACTTTAGTTCTGTCCGAAGGCCTCAAAAGTTCTTCCAAAATCAAAGGATGAAAATCATAAATTTTTTTCAGCTCGTCAGTTTCTTTTTTTGAAGGGTTAAGAAAATCAAGCCATTTAAGATTTTTATTTAAGGCAAAAGTTTTCATAGACTCTTAAAATTACCTATAAAATTACCTAAATGATCGCTTAAGTTTTTGATAAAAATTTTCTCTAATTTGAATTAAATGAACGATGATAAGTTTATTTTTGTCATCAATGGCATAAGCTAGACGTTAGTCTTTGCCTTCAACTTTAAAATGAAAGGAATAAAGAAAATTTAAAGAGCCGGAAAGCTTCTCTCCTGAATAAGGATTGGTTTTTAATTTTTGCGCTGTCTCAAAAGCAGCAATCCTTGCTTTTTTTGGTAATTTTTTAGATTCTTTCTTGGCGGAAGGAGTAATAAAGACCTGATACATTAGAGAATTTTTTCAATTGGTTCAAATTTTTCTTTTTCTGCTTCGGCCAAACTCCTTGAAAGAATATTAATGGTTTTTTTATCTAAAAGAATTTCTAATGTTTCCAAATCGGCCGGCGAAAGAAACCGAGCTAAGGTTTCTAGTTTTATAACCGCTTCTCTTGCTTCCTCAAAAGCCTTAATATTGGTTTTTGTTATGGTTTTATTCGCGATAGCCATATATTTCATCTTATCACAAATAGAAATTAAAAATCAATGACCCGATTCAAAACTACAAATTATATCCGAATCTACGAATTTTTACCAAATTATTGAGGTTCAAGATTTACGAGGCTAAGCCTCGTAAGATTGGATTATTGAGGTTCAACTTTATAGAATCTAAATTGTTCTCGATTTACGGGCTCCAGTTTAAAATGATATCTTCAATAGTCGGCGAAACCGTTTGATTGACATCACTGATTAAAGTAGCCTTGTAGCGCAGATACCGCTGGTTTTTAACTTGAGCCCGGTCATAGATGGGGATAGCCACATTCGGTCCCGGACAACTGGCGCCGTAATACGAGCCAGTCGTGGCGGCACAGCCATAGCTGTCGCAGCCTTTATATTCCCAAGGTCCGGTAGAAGTGTTGCTGACAGCGATTTGGAATTCAACGCAAGTGCCAGCAGGTTGACTTCCTTGCCAAATAATACTGTTTAAATTGGCGCCGCTGGTTCTTGTGGTGTCAAAAATAGAAGAAATTAAAGTGCCGGAAGTTGATTGTGGGCTGGTGTCAATGTTTGCGGTCGCGAGATCAATGGCATAGGCATACCAGGTTATACCGTTCAAGTCAGCAGTGTGAGTGTA
>PEUU01000013.1 GCA_002781185.1 Candidatus Jorgensenbacteria bacterium CG03_land_8_20_14_0_80_38_39
ATCCCATTTTGGGATTATACCGCAATAGGATATATCATACAAATAAGCATGAGCAAATCTGTTTACACAAAAGACTACAAAGAAATCATAGAACGCTTGAAAACAGCGCGTATTGAGGCTGGGCTTGCCCAGCAGGAGGTTGCCGACAAACTAGGAAAACCGCAGTCGTATATCTCAAAAATCGAGTCCGGCGAAAGACGGCTTGATGTCGCCGAGCTTAAAAAATTATCAGAAGTTTATAAAAAGCCAGTATCTTATTTTGTTTAATTTTTTATGTTGTTAAAGAAATTCGAACAATTTTTAGAATCAGTTGATCTAAAGGGCTATCGTGAAAAGTATAGGCCAATTAAGATTGTGGAAATGGATTTGCCTAAGGAAATTCAAGCTATTAATATGCTGTACAAGGTGTACTGGGAAAAGAAAAAGTTTTTGAGTTTTGAAAAATTTTACGAGGAATACCTGCAAGAACACAAAACAGAGATTGATAATTTTCAGGGAAAAACGGGGATGTGCAAAACATGTTTCGGCAAAGGTTTGCCCGCAAGAATTTATCGAACATGGGCAAGTATTATTACTCAAATACACGCAGGGTATGTTGCCGAATCAGTTTTTGGCGACGGAACAGTAGAAATGTCCGGCGAGCTTGATCATAAGGGAGCCGATTTTCAAGTTAAATATCGGGGCAAAATTTTGAACTATCAGGTTAAGAAGAAATCCCTAGGTAGAGAAGTGCGGCAGGAAAAACCTAAATCAAAAAATCCACTACCGGGCGAATTTCTAGACATTAAATATGAAATTCCGAGTAGCGATTATTTTGAAAATCCGAAGAAAAAAGACGGCGAATATAAACTACCATATAAGAGGTTTCAAAAGAATAAAGAGTTAAAGAGATTCCCGAATGGATTTGTTGTTTTTACCTCTTATGCTTTTGAGCAAAAGAAAAAAGAGATAGACGAGGCTTCAAAATAATTTCGAAACGACTTTTGTATTGTCTATCATTTTTTCTGCCATTCGCACATAGTCAGGGTTTATCTCAAAACCTATATACGATTGACCCAATTCTTTTGCGGCTGCACATTCCGAGCCAGTGCCTACAAATGGCACTAGTACAACGCCGTCTTTTTTGGGCATAGCCGATTTAATCAATTTTCTTGAAAGTTCTAATGGCTTTTGTGTTGGGTGTTTAATAATTTCGTGTTTTTCGTGTTTTTTTAATTCTCTTGGTTCAAAGACATCATCGCAAGTTTTACACAAAAACCACCTTTCTACCATGCCGGCTCCGCCCGCAAGCGCGGGGATTTTTATTACATCGCGAGGCAACGCTCCGCCTTCATGGGCTTGATAAATTGTCTCCTTTCCTTCTTTACTAAATCGGCCCAAAGTTCCTTTTCTAACCTTGCCAGCCGCTCCATTCAAAAATCCTTCCGTATATGGCTCCCTAACTTCATCTCTATTAAAAACCGGTTTGTCTTTCCAAGCACAAATAATCGCCTCGTGGCTTCTTTGCCAAAAATTTAGTGAGGCGACATTTTTATTCGTATAGTGCCAAATAAGCCATCTTTTGTTTATCGGAATTTCAACTGAAAGATAAGCTAAAATTTCGCTGAAGCCGTAGATAAACATTGTCCCGTTTGGCTTCATTGTGCGGATACATTCGTTTATCCACTCTTTACACCAAGCGACATATTCGCTTAATTCTCTTTTATCAATGTTGTTGCCGAAATCTTTACCAATATTATAGGGTGGATCAACAACGACAACATCACAACTTTCGTCAGGAAGTTTTTTAAGCTCTGCAAGCGCATCGCCTAAAATTATTTTATTTAAGGGAAGTGTTTTATTTCGTTTTAACGAAGTAGTCGTTAAAAAATCTTGTACCTGCAAGTCTGGTTCGTTTTGTATAACGTCAATAACAATTCCTTGAATTTTTATATCCCTGTCTTTTCGTATAATAATCGGCTCGTAGGCACTATTTGCTGGCTGGAGCCTAATTTGATTACGCTCTCTGAAAAATTTTTTAAGTGTTGCCTCGTAATTATCTATTAAAACGACTACTCTTTGCCCATTTTCGGCGACTTCTTGTTGTTTTACCAAAATAACATCGCCGTCTTTTATATTTTCATCAATCATACTATTCCCGCTTACTCGCAAAGCGTAGAAGTCACCATTTTTAGGCAATTTTGTTTTGGCAACTGCTATAAATTCACTCTGTTGGCTAATTGCTTCAATCGGTTCACCCGCGGAAATAATTCCAAGTAATGGAATTTTAACTAATGGTTCTTTTTCGGGAATACTAATTGCCCGTGCTCTATTTTTTATTTTTTCTAAATATCCGGCCTTTTTTAATTTAGAAATATAAAAATGTGCCGTTGAAACGGAAGCCATTTTAAACTTCTTTTGTATTTCAGCGAGAGACGGAGCATACCCCTTATCTTTTGAGTAAGTTTTTACGAAGTCAAAAACTTCTTTCTGCTTTTTAGTTAGCATAGTCTTGATTTATTCTATACTAAAAGTATAATAGAAAAAAAATAGAAAATCAAGGTCGAGTTTATCCACAACACAATTTAAACAACAATAATATGCCTAAATTTAACAGGACTCAAAAATTCACAAAAGAGAATATTGCCAATGTTCCCCAAGATAAAGCAATAATATATAAAATTAAAAGTAGGGGTGGGGAAAACCTCTATACTGGAATCGCTGGGCGTGGTCGATCGCAGGAGCGATTGCTAGAACATAAAGAGATTAAAAAAGAGAAAATTCCCGAGGGGACAAAATTTCAGTACGCGCAGGTAAAAACAAAAGTGCGCGCACATGAAGTTGAAAAGTCGATTATTAAAAAAGAACAGCCAGAATTTAATCAACAACATAAATAATATGAATTACTACAAGTCAGCAAAAACAAAGGTTTTCATCAGTTTTGATTTTGACCACAATGAAGATTTGAAAAATCTGCTCATTGGACAAGCAAAAAACGATGATAGTCCGTTTGAAATTACGGACATGTCGGTCAAAGAGGAACTGTCAGGCGATTGGAAAGAAAAAGTGCGAACACGCATCAAGAAAGTGGATCAAGTCATTGTGATTTGCGGTGAGCATACAGATACCGCTAGTGGTGTTGCGGCGGAAGTTAAAATAACGCAAGAGGAAGAAAAACCATATTTTCTGCTTTGGGGCAGAAGCGATGAAACCTGCGTTAAACCAAAAAATGCAAAGGACGAGGACAAAATCTACAAGTGGACTTGGGATAATCTCAAAAATCTTCTTGACGGAGTAAGATAAATCCTATGAGCGAATTGTTTGCGAAAAATGAAAAGGATTACGGAGATGATTACAAAAATCATCTTTTTGAGCAATATAAACTATATGTTGAAAGCATTGAAAAAACGAGCGATAGGCGACAGCATGCTAACAATTATTTTATTACTATCAACACCGCTCTGATTTCGCTCATAGGTTTATCTTTTCAAATAAAGATTTTTGAAAACACCGCTTGGATAAAATTTGTCCTCGCCCTCGTCGGAATAATTATCTGTTTTATATTTTGGTATTTGATTAGGTCATATAGACAATTAAATACAGGCAAGTTTGCGGTTATTCATAAAATTGAGGAATATTTACCTTTGGCATTGTATAAATATGAATGGGAAATTTTGGGCGAGGGCAAGGACAAAAGTAAATATTATCCGTTTTCGCACATTGAGCTTTTGATACCGTGGGTGTTTGGAATAATCTACGCATTGTTAGGATTGTATTTTTTGTGTTAAATTTATAATAAAGCCCGCCGAAAAAATCGCCGCCGGAAGCGAGGGCGAGGCGGAAGGGGGGCCTGCCCGCCTAAATTTTGCTTTGCGAAACTTTGGCGGGTGAAGGGGGAATTCCGCCGCACCCGAGC
>PEUU01000037.1:0-3763 GCA_002781185.1 Candidatus Jorgensenbacteria bacterium CG03_land_8_20_14_0_80_38_39
CAGATACTGGCCCCGAATCTATTCTTATAATAGAAGGAATAACTTTTGTGCTTACTGTCTTTATAGAATGGATGGTTTACATTATATTTATGAAAAAAACTACTGCCAAAAAATTTGATTTATTGAAAATCTCTTTTGTGGCTAATTTTGTTACTTATGCATTAATAACTTTACTCTTTTCAAACGAAATTTTTGAGCTTCTATTGACTAAGCCAGGGACTAACCCGGCGGTGCCTAAACCGAAGATTAACTGGAATGATTGATTAAACCGGAATTATGAAAATCGCCTTTTTTGAAATTAAGGACTATGAGAAAAAATATTTTGAATCAGCTCTGAAAGCTCATGAGCTTTTATTTTTTGATTTCCCCTTAAATGAAGAAACCGTGGATTCGGCAAAAGACGCCGATATTGTTTCGGTTTTTGTTTTTTCCCAAGTTAATGATAAGGTCGTCTCAAAATTGGCCAAAACAAAATCCATTGCCACCCGTTCCACCGGCTATGACCATATTGACCTTGAGGCCTGCCGCCAAAAGGGAATTTTAGTTTCTAATATTCCGACCTACGGCGTAGAAACCGTGGCTGAGCATACTCTTTCTTTAATGCTAGCAATTTCCCGAAGAATTTTTGAAAGTCTTGAAAAAACCAGAAAAGGAGATTTTAGCAATGACGATATCACTGGTTTCCAATTAAAGGATAAGACCTTGGGAATTATCGGCTGCGGCAAAATTGGCAAAAGAGTAGCGGAGTTGGCTAAAATTTTTGGAATGAAGGTTCTGGCTTATGACGTTTTTAAAGACGAGGGGGCCGCCAAAAAAATTGGCTACCAATATGTTGATTTTGAAACTTTATTAAAAGAGGCCGATTTCATTACCCTTCACGCTAATTTAACCAAAGAAAATTATCATCTTTTAAACAAGGCCGCTTTCCAAAAAATGAAAGAAGGGGTGGTGATTATAAATACCGCCCGCGGCAGCTTGATTGACCTCCAAGCCTTTGTTGAATATCTTAAACTGGGCAAAATTAAAGCCGCCGGCATTGATGTTTTAGAAGAAGAAAGCGAGGAAAAAGAAGAAATCAAATTGCTTTACGAAAATAAACTAAACAAAGAACAACTGCAGAAACTTTTGGCTGACCATATTCTGACCGAATTTGAGGACCAAAACAAAAATGTTATCATTACGCCTCATAATGCTTTTAACAGCCGGGAAGCGCTGGCAGAAATTTTAGAAACCGCCGCTAAAAATATTCTTGGGTTTGTTAATGATAATCCGATAAATATTGTGAAATGAATCTTGAATCACGAATCAAGAATCAGGAATTAAAAGCACGAACGTGAATCATGAATAAAAATCCCATCGCAAAAATGGGATTTTTCACTATTAATATTCAAAAAAACCGCATAAAATAAGGGACTTACCACTATTGACAAAATAAGATATGGACTACTCCATCTCGCCGCCTTTTTGTTTTTTGTTTAATTTAAAATCCCAAATCTCAAATTCCAAATTCTACATTCCAAATTCTAAATTCTATTCACTCAACGCAGCAGTCAATTATTTTTTTTACCAAATCTCCTAATTTGCCCATAAGGCTTTTTTTTTCGCTGTCATGACGATTTAAGGCGTCTTCATCAATTTTTTTGATTTCCCCGGGATTGATAAGCTTCAAATTAAGGCCCCAAAAAAGCGAATATAAGTTGTAAGCTTTTTCAAATAAATCATACGCCTCTTCTTTTTTACCTATTCCTAATTGTTTTGTGCCGACTTCCATCAATCTCATAGAAGCGGCAAGTAAATGTTTTGAAATGCACCAGACTTCACCTTCGTAATCTTTAATAATCTTTTTAAGCAAGGTTTTCCGCATTTCCCGAACCTCTTTAAGAAAATCAAAATATTTTTCCTTTCCTGTTTTTGCTCCGGTGAAGAAAAAATGCTCTTCTATTGAAATCAGATTCATAATGGCTAAACTCAAATCCTCATCAGAAGACAAATCCATTTTGTCTTGCTTTTTCATCTCATTAATTTTCTGAATAAATTCGTCTAAATTTTTAACAGGGTTTTCGTTTCCCATAATTTTAAATTATTATATCACTTTATTAGAAAGTAAAAAACTATACTTAAAATTATTAAGGGGACGACCGGCATTACAACCTTTTGAAAAGGGAAATAAACCTTACCATTATTTTGTTTTTTAAAATAAAAGTAAGCTGAATCTCCCAACCAGAATCCTAAACTACCCAAAACAATTCCCAAAATCAATTTATCAATTTCCCATAAAGTATTATAAGGGTGGCCGATGATGCCTGTCCAATAAAGCGGCACCACTACCAAAAGAAAAAAAGCAGAGGCGATTAAAACTTTATCAGCTTTGAAACGGAAATTTTTTTTGACCAGCCAATTATTAGTCCACATAATCAAAGAAACAACCAAACCGCCGATCCACAAACCGCTGATAGTATCATCAATGCCCAGCCAGCGGGAAAACCCCAAGCCCGCGCCAACAGCAACAACGCAAACCGGACAAACCGCTTGAGCCGGCAGAGCCAAAAACAATCCCATTGAAGCGCTTGAAAACAAAAAAAACTTTTTTAAGCTTTTTATATTTCTCATAGTGATTTTTATTTTAGCAAATTGCTAAAATTGATTCAACTTTACGATTTTTGGGAATATGGATAATGATTCTAATTTTAGAATCGATGGTTTTTTTTACGCGGCTGCCGAGTTGCGATTCAAACCATCCAGGTTTAGCACTGAAAAATTCTCACTTTTTATTTTATCACTTTGGTTTGAATCTCGGACGAGTATTTATTTCATCCCAAATACAGCTAACATTGTTTCAATAATCCTCGGTTTATCTCTCCTGAAAGAGAAATACTTATCAGTTAATTCAAAAGTGCATTCGGAATTTACTTCAATATTTTCTGACCTGAACCCTAAATTGGTCAGCTGAGTTTCAGCTACGATTCCAATATCAAAAAATTTGTGACCTTCTTTGTTAATGAAAGCGCCAGGATATTCTCTGAATTTTTCCGAAACATCATCTTGGATTTCATAGTGGCAACCGCCGATGTGCGGCCCGATGCCGACAATTATTGATGAGGGGTCGCTATTATAGAATTCTTTCAATTTAGCGAGAACATTCTCAATTATTTTATCTTGTAAACCTCTCCAACCGGCATGAACCAGAGCGATAACTTTTTTGTCGTGGTCATATAGGAAAATTGACAAACAATCTGCCACAGTGAGATTAAGAAAGATGCCAGGTCTAGCTGTTATCAATGCATCAACATTTTTAAATGTTTTACCGCCATCAATATCGTTGACAATTAATATGTTGGTGCCGTGTTCAAGGATTGGATCAACGACGGATTTCTCATTAATACCCAAACTATCCAGAAATATCCTCCTATTTTTTTTAGCTTGAATATCAATTTTAATTGAATCGGAGGGTTTGAGACGCATATTGCCGTCGCTTTTAGTTGAAAAACCGATAACTAAGTCGGGATATCTATCAAAAATAGAAAGAATTTTATTCATAGAAATATTAGCTTCTATACACGCTCTCCGGTCACCCTCGATACTGCGCTGACTTTTCCCTCACGTCCGTTGTTCGGGCCGTTCGAGGCTCTGAGGAGCTCTCAGGCTCTCGAAGAAATGACGCTCAATTTTATATTGTATCGCTTCCACTTCATTGCGTTTAGTGTCAGCGTCTTCGCCGCTCTTATTTTTGTAACGGGCCGAAGGTTCTGAAGAGCGGTAGCGA
>PEUU01000037.1:3871-4027 GCA_002781185.1 Candidatus Jorgensenbacteria bacterium CG03_land_8_20_14_0_80_38_39
GGAAAATCCCGACACTGACTTTTGAAAAATTACGCTCGGGCGGGCCCCATAGCAAAGCCTTTGGCTTGCTACGGGGCAAGCAAAAAGCAAGAATTTTTGTTTACCCCGTAGGCCCCGCCCTTTTTGGGAAAAGAGCGGGGTCCTTCGGGGCCCGCC
>PEUU01000031.1 GCA_002781185.1 Candidatus Jorgensenbacteria bacterium CG03_land_8_20_14_0_80_38_39
CAATAAAAAATAAAAAAGTAGTTCCGCAAGTAGCGGTAAATCAAGAGGAAGAAAAACCGCCTTTTGAAACTACCACCCTTTGGGATTTTTCAAGACAAAGCTACGGCAAAAAACCAAAAGGCAATAATAAGTTTCAAGGCGTTACACCGGCTTTTATTATTTGGAATATGCTACAAAGATATACAAAGCCAGGCGATTTGGTAGTTGACCCAATGGCTGGAAGCGGGACAACAATTGATGTCTGCGAGGAAGAAGGAAGAAAAGCAATTGGTTATGACATAAACCCCCAGCACCCGAAAGTTAAAAAAAATGATTCGCATAAAATTCCTCTTGCCGATAATTCAGTAGATATGGTTTTTATAGATTCTCCATATGGCAATAATGTCAGTTATTCTAATGAAGCCGCAGATATTGGAAAAATTTCTGCTGAAGACCCTAAATTTTATGAGGAGCTAGAAAAAGTTGCCCAAGAAATTTACAGAGTTTTAAAACCCGGCAAAGTAATAGGGTGGTTGATTGGCGACCAATGGGTAAAAAGAAAATTTACTCCAGTGGGGCTTAAAATTTACCAGATGTTAGTTGATAATGTAAAATTTGAACCAATCGACCTAATTTGTGTAACTCGTAGAAATCAAAGCTCTAATACTCGCATTTGGCATTATCGGGCCCAAAAATTTAATTTCTTTTTACGAGGATTCAAGTATTTAATTTTGGCGAAAAAACCTGATGGGAATAATAATTCTAAAATTGCCACAAAAGTAAGATGGCAGAGATATAAGTAACAAATTTTAATCAAAAGGCACCATAAAATCCGTTAAAGTCCAGTCAGGCCGGGGGGCGCGAAAGGCCGATGGTAAGGAACCCGCTTTGCAGGATGCCATCCTTAACCGTCTTCCTAAACTTTCGTTTTGGCCCACGACAGTGGGTGGGTTGGAGTTCATTTACACGACTATAAAAGTCCAAAAAGAGGCAAAGTGGATAATTTGTGTATAAAAACTTTATTACAAAATTGATTTCTTTCAAAAATTAGCTTAAATAAAGGAATTTTAAAAGTCGCTCTTTTTTAAGGGGCGATTTTTTTGTTTTTGACTAAATGTTGATTAGTGGTTTATCATTAAATCAAAGTGGGGAACTGTGGATAACTATGGGGATAACTAGTCAAATCTGGGGATAAATATGATTTTAGGAGAATACAAACATAATTTAGATTCTAAAGGTCGATTAGCTGTCCCGGCTAAATTCAGAATTAAATTTAAAACCGGGGCAATTATTACCCGAGGGTTGGACCGCTGTCTTTTTGTTTTCGGTTCGGAAGATTGGGAAGCTTTGGTGAAAAAGATTATTGGTTTGCCTTTGGCTCAAGCTAACTCGCGGGCTTTCAGCCGTTTGATGCTTGCCGGAGCCACTGATGTCAAATTGGATGTTCAGGGAAGAATTTTAATTCCTGATTATTTGCGGCAGTACGCGGATTTAAAAAAACAAGTAGTGCTTGCCGGTCTTTATAGCCGGATGGAAATTTGGGATGCGGAATTTTGGAAACAGTACAAGATGAAAACAGAATCGTCTTCCGAGGAAATTGCCGAAAAGTTAGGAGAATTAGGAATTTAAAAATCTCTAATTAATCCCGAATATTATCTCTAATAATCTCTAATTAAAATTAGAAAATTTGAGAAAATTCGGGACAAAATTAGAGATTGATTAGAGAAATTATGCATACCCCAGTTCTTTTAAATGAAGCAATAGAAGTTTTGGCGCCAAAAGCCGGAGAATTTTTTATTGACGGCACCATAGATGGCGGCGGTCACGCTTTAGCCGTCTTAGAAAAAATTTTGCCAACCGGAAAACTTTTGGGCGTTGATTGGGATAAAGAATTGATTGAAAAAGCGAAAAAGAAATTTCCAAAAGAAAACACTGTTTTGGTTAATGATAATTTTAAGAACTTGCCTCTTATCTTGAAAGAAAAAAAATTACCCTTGGCTGACGGCTTATTTTTAGATTTAGGTTTTTCTTCTTGGCATTTGGAAAAAAGCGGTAGAGGTTTTAGTTTTAACGCCGTAGCCGGGGAAGAACCGCTTTTAATGACTTATTCTTTGTCTCAAAAATCAGTTTGCCAATGGCTGAAAGAATTAAGCGTAAAGGAATTAGCCGAAGTGATTAAAAATTTCAGTCAGGAAAGATATAGTGAGCGGATTGCCCAAGCAATTAAAGAAAATTTACCCCAAACAACTGACGAGTTGGTTCAAATTATTAAAGCCGCGGTTCCCAAAAATTATGAACACGGCCGCATTAATCCGGCGACAAGAACTTTTTTAGCTTTGAGAATTTTTGCCAATCAAGAGTTGAAAAACCTTCAAATTTTCCTTTCAGAGTTAAAAGAAATCATCAAAAGCGGCGGCCGAGTGGCAATCGTTACTTTTAATTCTTTAGAGGACCGATTGGTAAAAAATTTCTTCCGGCAGATGGTTCAAAAGAAAGAGGGAAATCTATTAACCAAAAAATTCATTAAACCGACGCCGGCCGAAATTAAAATCAACCCTCGTTCCCGTTCAGCTAAATTAAGAGCTCTTCAAATTTTATGACCATTATCAAACCAAAAAAACATAGTCAGTATTTAAAATTTTTTATCATTACTTTTTTAATTTTATTTTTAGGAGCCATCTTTTATATAGATGAATATAATCATTCGGCCAATCTTCGTTACCAGTTGGAAAATTTAAAAAAATCAATTGTTCAAGTTCAGGAAAAAAATGCCGACTTGAAAAATGAACTTTTTAAAGTCATTGACCCGAATCGCTTAAATGCCTTGGCTCAAGAAAAAGGCCTCACTTTGGAACGTCATCCTCAATACTTTGGTTTTAATCAATGAAATTCCGCTTTTTTATCCTTTTTGGCTTCTTTTTAATCCTTTATAGTCTTTTGGGTTTTAATCTTTATACTCTCCAGATTGAGAAGGGGGAATCTTATTTAAAAAAAGTTCAAGCCAGAAATGAATTTTTGGCTGATTTGGAATTAAAGCGCGGTCAAATTTTTTTTCTTGATAGAAACCAAAATGATATTTCCGTTGCTCTTAATAAAAATTACCCCCTGCTTTACGCGGTTCCTAAGGAAATTCAAAACCCCGAACAAACTGCCGTCTTATTGGTTCCTCTCATTGGCGGGGAGGAAAAAAAATTAGCCGCGATTTTCAGCGATCATCAAAGTCTTTACCGTCTATTGGCTGACAAACTTTCGCCGGATTTAATAAATAATTTAGAGAAAATCGGACCCCTTCAGGGAATTTATATTGACACCCAGCCTTATCGTTTTTATCCTTTTCAAAATTTAGCTTCTCAAGTTCTGGGATTTTTCGGAATCAATGATAAAAATTCAAAACCAACCGGAATTTACGGCCTTGAAGAATTTTATAATAATGTTTTGAGTCAAGAGAAAAATTTATATTTAACTATTGACCGCAGTCTTCAAGTTCAATCCGAAAACGTTTTGAATGGTTTAATTCAGAAATTTGACGCCGTCGGCGGCACAATTATTATTGAGGAGCCGAAAACCGGAAAAATTTTGGCTTTAACCAATAAACCGGATTTTGACCCCAACGAGTACAGCAGTTCTTCCATTAAAAATTTTTTAAATCCGGCTATTCATTATCTTTATGAACCCGGCTCGGTGCTTAAACCTCTAACCATGGCCGCGGGCATTGACCTTGAAGTTTTAACGCCAACGACAACTTATGTTGATGCGGGGAGGGTGACTTTGAACGGCAAAACTATTGAAAACTGGAACCACAAAGCCTATGGTAAAATTACCATAACCGAGGTAATTGAACAATCTGTTAATACCGGCGCTGTTTTTGCCGAACAAAAAATCGGCAACAGTCAGTTCTATAATTATTTAAAAAAGTTTGGCTTGGATAAAATTACCAACATTGATTTACCGAAGGAAGCAGTCGGCAATTTAAAAAATTTATCAAGAAAAGAAGCCCGGGCAATAGATTTTGCCACCGCTTCTTTTGGCCAGGGGATAGCCGTTACTCCGATGGAATTAATCAGCGCTTTTTCAGCCATTGCTAACGGCGGCGTCCTGATGAGACCTTTTCTCAACCGTGATTTAAATCCCCAGATTGTTGATAGAGTTATTAAACCCGAGACCAGCCGTTTGGTGATTGAAATGATGGAATCAGCTGTTAATAAAGCTCAAGTGGCGGCCATCCCCGGCTATAGAATAGCGGGAAAAACCGGTACCGCTCAAATCCCGGATTTTCAAAAGGGCGGCTACACCGAAGAATACATTCATACTTATGTCGGATTTGCGCCGATTAGCGACCCCCGCTTTATAGTTTTGGTTAAGCTTGATAAACCGAATTCAAATTTAGCGGCCCAAAGCGTTGTTCCGGCTTTCCGCGATTTGGCGCAGTTTATTTTTAATTATTACAATATACCGCCGGACAAACTATAATAACAATTTTCAATTTTCAATCAATTTCCAATGATTAAATGTTTAAAAATTAAAGCATTAAAAATTCATTAGAAATTAGAAATTCAGAAAAATTTATATGCGTAAAATATTATTAAATATTTTAAAATATATCCTCAAGCAACTCACTCGTTTGGTGCTCTGGCGTTATCAGCCGGAAATAATCGGCATTACCGGCAGTGTCGGAAAAACTTCCACCAAGGAAGCCGTTCAATCGGTTTTAAGACTGGATTTTCAAACTCGTTCGCCTTCCAAAAACTTCAATAATGAATTAGGTTTGCCTTTAACAATTTTAGGGGATTGGAAAGAGAGCGGCGGTTTCTTCTTTTGGTTTAAAGTAATTCTTGTTGGCATCAAACGTTTAATTTTCAAATCTAAATCTTACCCCAAAATATTAATTTTAGAATACGGAGTTGATAAACCCGGCGATATGAAATATTTGCTGAATCTAGCCAAACCGAAAATCGGCATCGTCACGGCTATCGGCGAAATTCCGGTTCATGTGGAGTTTTTTATGAATGTTGAAAGTTTGGCTCGGGAAAAATCTAAACTCATTTATCAATTACCAGCCATGGGTTTTGCTTTGTTAAACATTGATGACCCCTTGGTTTGGGAGATGAAAGAGCAAAGCCGGGCGCCGGTGGTTAGTTTTGGTTTTTCGGAAATGGCTGACATTAAAATCAGCAATTTTGAAAATCATTTTGAAAAAGGAATTGCTTGGGTAAGTTTTAAGTTAAGTTATGGCGGAAGTTCCGTGCCCATTCATTTAAATGACACGCTGGGGCGTTCTCAGGCTTATGCCGCGGCCGCCGCGGCCGGCGTTGGTTTGATATTGGGAATGAATTTAGTTAAAATTTCAGAAGCCCTTCATCTTTATCAGTCGCCCCCGGGACGCTTGAAAGTTCTCCCCGGTTTGAAAGGAAGTTTTATTATTGATGACACTTACAATGCTGCTCCCTTAGCGACAATGACGGCTTTGCAGACATTAAAGGAACTTTCGGCAGAAAGAAAAATTGCGGTTTTGGGCGATATGTTGGAGATAGGGAAATATACTCTAGAAGCTCATGAATCCGTGGGTCGTTTGGCAGCTAAAATTGTTGATTTGTTGCTCGTTGTCGGTTTTAAAGCCAAGCTCATTGCCGAAGCGGCTTCGGAAGCCGGTTTGCCGGCTAAATCAATTTTCGCCTTTACTAAAATTTCTGAAGCTGCTGATTTTCTCCGACAAAAAATTAAGAAAGGCGATTTGATTTTAATTAAAGGCTCTCAAGCCGTTCGTCTGGAAAAAGTTGTTAAAGAAATAATGCGGGAGCCTGAGAAAGCAGAAGCTCTTTTGGTTCGTCAAAACAAACGCTGGTTTCAAATTCCGGGAATGTATGATAATTGATTTAATAAGGGCCCTATCGTCTAGTTGGTCTAGGACGTAGCGTTCTCAGCGCTAAAACATGGGTTCAAATCCCATTAGGGCTACTGAATTTTTGGCGTCGGGTCAGCTATCAAACACGGGTTCAAATCCCATTGAGGCCGCCAAATTTAAATAGCTCAAATGAGGAAATTATTTTTTTTCAAAATTTTTCAATTTAAAACCATTTCAATTATTTGGCTTTTTAACCTTATTCTTTTGATATTTATTGCCGGCTTAATTTATTTTAACAGCCCGCGGCTAAATCCGCCTTTAGTTATTCATTTTGATTCTTATAAGGGCGTTGATTTTTTAGGCGAGGTAACGACTATTTGGGGAATTTGGCTGGCAATTTTTGTTTTTAACATTTTGAATATGTTTTTAACCGAATTCTTTTTATATCGGGAGCGTTTTCTTTCTTATTTTTCAACCGCTGTTAGCGCGATTTTAAATCTTTTACTTTTGGTTGTTATCGGGACAATTATTTCTTTAAATTGAGAACTTGGGTTTTTTAAGAAACGCCTTTGCTTTTTTATTTTAATATCTAATAAGACGACGATCGTCGTGTTATTAGATACAACCGGGTACAGACAGATATTCTCAAATTGAAACTCTGGTTGGGCTTTATGAGTTTTAGGAGAAGTACCATCAAAGGTACTGAGGGATCCCTCTTGTTCCCATTATTTATTTGTCTCCAAAAAACTTTCCTGCTATGATGAAAGGGGAGAAAATTTAAATTTTTGGCATTTAAGATATGGAAACAATACTTTTTATCATAATTTTATTGGTTTTAATCGCCGGCTTTGTCGCTTTATATTTTCTTTTGATTAAAAAAAACAAAAGACAATCGGTTGATGAGCCGGCTTTAATAATGCTTCAAAACCAAATTAGCGAAATCAACCGAACCTTGGATACAAAAATCAGCGAGTCAACCAGAGCCATTCAGCAGCATTACGGTGAAAGCGCAAAAATTATCAGAGACGTAACCGAAAAGTTAGTGAAATTGGACGAAACTAATAAACAAGTAATAAATTTTGCCGACCAATTAAAAAGTTTGCAGGATATTTTGAGAAATCCAAAACAGCGGGGAGTTTTGGGCGAATATTATTTAAAAACCGTTTTGGAAAACATTTTGCCGCCCGGGACTTTTAAAATGCAGTATGAATTTAAAGATGGAACAATTGTTGACGCGGTAATTTTCCTCAAAGATAGGATTATTCCGATTGATTCAAAATTTAGTTTGGAGAATTACAATCGGCTTTTGGAAAGCCGGGACGAAAATGAAAAGAAAAAAATAGAAGAAATTTTCCGGCAAGATTTGAAAAATAGAATTGATGAAACATCCAAATACATCAAACCTTCCGAAAAAACAATGGACTTTGCTTTTATGTTTATTCCAGCCGAAGCTATTTATTACGATTTGCTGATTAATAAGGTTGGCGTGGTAAACGCCCGAGATTTAGTTGAATACGCTTTTGTGGAAAAAAAGGTAATTGTGGTTTCGCCAACCACGTTTTTTGCTTATTTACAGAGCGTTCTTCAAGGCTTGAAAGCTTTACAAATTGAAGAATCGGCAAAAGAAATTAGAAAAAGAGTGGAGGAATTGGGTCGGCATTTGGCAAGTTATGATACTTTTATGAAAAAATTGGGCTCGCATTTAGGAACTTCGGTCGGCGCTTATAACAGCGCTTACAAGGAATTGGGTAAAATTGACAAAGATATTTTAAAAATTACTGGCGAAGCTGTAGAAATAGAGCCCTTAGCCTTAGAAGAACCAATTGAGGAAGAATAAAATTAAAGCCCGCCTTTTGAAATATTTGGAAATAAATAAAAAAATAAATTTTTCATAGACTAGTCCCCGAAGAGGGGTTGATTTGACTTCGGCAAATCAGTGAATTTTCTTAAATAATTCTCTGTTATATTTTTATTGATTTTTGGGGTTATTTTTTATATACTTATTTTAATGAAAAAAAATAAAAGGCAAGAAAAAAAAGAAGATTCTCATAAAATTTATAAACGTCCCTCTTGGGATGAATATTTTATGAGTATCGCCGAACTGGTAGGTAGCCGGGCAACCTGCAATAGGGGCAGGTCAGGATGCGTTATTGTTAAAGACAAAAGAATTATTGTGACTGGCTATGTCGGCTCTCCGATTGGTCTGCCTCACTGCGATGAAATTGGCCATGAAATGAGCAAAATGATTGATGACGACGGAACGGAATCTGAACATTGCCTCCGCACTATTCACGCCGAACAAAACGCTATCACTCAGGCCGCTAAAATCGGCATATCTATAAACGGTGCCACTCTTTATTGCTATATGACGCCTTGTTACACCTGCGCCAAAATGATTATAAATTCCGGTATCAAAAAAGTGATAGCCCTAAAAGATTACCATAAGGGCAAAAAAAGCAAGGAAGTTTTTGCTAAAGCCGGCGTTGATTTCCAGCTTTTAAACAATGAAGTTGAAAATTATAAAAATGATTTTTCTTTTAAATAAAAATATTCATAAAGACGCGATTATCCCCCAATGTGCCCATAAAGGCGACGCCGGGATGGATTTATATACTGGAGAATCTTTATTAACATCTTTGGATTTTCCAATATGTTGGGGAGTTATTAAATTTGACATTTAATTTTCATTCTTGTTATAATAAAAATGTATGGCAAGACAATTTACGGCAATTTATAAAAAAAGCGGAAAGTGGTATTTAGGTTGGATAGAAGAAATTCCAGGAGTCAATACTCAAGGAAAAACTCTAAAAGAAGTAAAAGAAAGTCTAAAAGAGGCGCTTTTGTTAATTTTAGAAACTAATCGCATTCTTAATAAAAAAGAAATCGCTAAAGGTAAGGTTATTCGTGAACCCCTCTCTATTTCTGTATAATGAAATTTCTGTATAATGAAACGAAAAGATTTAATTAAACATCTTCTTAAGAATGGTTGTATTTTTTTAAGAGAAGGCGCAAGACATAGCGTCTTTTTTAATTCATTACTTAGAAAATCTTCTACTGTCCCTCGCCACATAGAAATTGATAACTTTTTAGCAAAGAAAATCTGTCGAGACCTTGGCATATCGTCGCCGAAAAGGAAATAATTTTTAAAAAGCCCATCACTAGCCCCCACACCAAAATTTGGTGTGGAGGCTGGGCAATTTTTGTTGCAGAATATGAGATACATTGGTAATACCCCTCAGATGGCAAAACCTGGTCAGAAAGAAAATTAAGATTTATTTAAAAGGGCCCATCAATCCTTGGGCAACATCCCCACCTATTGAATTTATCCAAAAAACACCTAAAAATACTACCGATGCCCTCATATGAACCAGCGCAAGGGCTTGATTTTTAAAAGAGGTGTGCTATAATGACACTGGTAAGTGAGTGTGATTTTCCTTAATGTATTAATTTAGGTTAAGGAAAGCCCCTCCGTCTCCTCCCTTGTCTTTGACAAGGGAGGAGTTTTTATTGGCTTACATTGAGGAAATTAAAGAAATTGGTTTTGAAAAAAGTTGCGGCCTGTGACATTTTTTAAATTTGGAGAAATTGCTATAATAAAAGGGGTAGATAATTGAGCACTCTCTTACCAAAAGTAAAACGGAGGTCACCTTTATCTACCCCTCTTTTCCTAATTTCGGTTTTTAATGATTCAACTGGAAAAAGATGTTTTATTAAAAAGGCATTCCCATTATCAAATTGGCGGTCCGGCTAAATATTTTTTTCAATTAACCGGCTCTGACAATTTGGAGGAAGTTTATGAAAAGATTAAAATTTTGGCTTTGCCGGTTTTTATTTTGGCCGGCGGAACAAACATTTTATTTCCGGATAAAGGATGGGAAGGCTTGGTTATTAAAGTCGCCAATAATTTTATCAAAAAAGAAAATGATTTTTGGCGAATTGGCGCCGGGACAACGATGGCTGATATTTTAGATTATGCTGTTTCTGACGGTTTTTCCGGTTTGGAATGGGCTGGCGGATTGCCCGGCACTTTGGGCGGAGCAATTTTCGGCAATGCCGGCGCTTTTGGCGGCGAAATCAAAAACTCGGTAATTGAAACCGTTAGTTGGGATTTTAGTCAACGAGCTCCAAATTTTATTCAGCGGAAAAAAGATGATTGTCAATTTTCTTACCGTTCTTCCATTTTTAAAACTAAACCTCAAGAAATCATCCTTGAAGTCAAATTAAAATTTGAAAAAGGCGAAGCGAAAAAAATTAAAAAATCTATTCAAGAAAAAATTAATTATCGGAAAAAATATCAACCTTTGGAATATCCCAATGCCGGCAGCATTTTTAAAAACATTGATTTGAGAAAAATCCCCAAAAATTTGTTAGCTTTTGTTAAACCAGCAATTAAGATGGACCCCCAGGCAGTTGTGCCGGCGGCTTTTTTGCTTGACCAAGCGGGTTTAAAAGGCGAAACTATCGGAGGAGCGATGATTTCTCCCAAACATCCCAATTTTTTTGTGAATTTGGGCGAGGCCAAAGCCGCGGATGTTTTGGGTTTAATTGAACTGGCTAAAGAAAAAATTAAAAAACAATTTCAACTCGCCTTAGAAGAAGAAATTATAATAATTAAATGATTTCAAAATTTTTTCAATCGTTTTTTGGTCAAAGAATTTTAAAAGAAATAAAGCGCCAAGTTGAAGAAATTAATAAACTTGAGCCGTCCTTGACGGCTTTAAGCGACGAGGAATTGAAAAATAAATCTTCGGGGTTAAAAGAAAGAATTAAAAAGGGAGAAAGCGAAGACGAAATTTTAACTAAAGCTTTTGCCTTGACAAGAGAAGCTAGCCGTCGGACTCTTGGTCAGCGGCATTTTGACGTTCAGTTGATGGGCGGCATTTTTTTGCATCAAGGGAAAATTATTGAAATGTTCACTGGCGAAGGGAAAACTTTAGCCGCCACAGGTCCGGCTTATTTAAACGCTTTAAGCGGCAAGGGAGTTCATATTGTTACGGTCAATGATTATTTGGCTCGCCGGGATACGGTTTGGATGGGACAAATCTACGATTTTTTGGGATTAAAAGTCAGCTGTTTGGTTCATGACGCCGCTTATCTTTATGACCCCGAATTTGCCAGCGAGGAATTGGATAAAAAAAGAGATGAATTGGGCGGCTTTATGGTAATTGAAAAATTTTTAAGGCCGGTCAATAGAAAAGAAGCTTATTTGGCTGATATCACTTATGGCACTAACCAGGAATTTGGTTTTGATTATTTAAGAGACAATTTAGTTTTGCGTTTGAGCGATAAAGTTCAAAGGCCGCCTTACTACGGCATTATTGATGAAGTAGATAATATTTTGATTGATGAAGCCCGGACGCCATTGATTATTGCCATTCCCGATACTCAATCCAGCCAGTATTACAAAGTTTTTGCCCAAGTAGCGGGTCGGCTTTCTAAAGATACTGATTATCAAGTGGATGAAAAAACCAAGACGGTCAATATTACGGAAGAGGGGATTGAAAAAGTTGAAAAAATATTGGGGATTGAAAATATTTACGGTCCGGAAAATTTTCGTTTGGTTCATTATCTTCAAGAAAGTTTGAAAGCCAAAGAACTTTTCCGGCGCGACCGGGATTATTTAGTAAAAAATAACGAAGTGATTATCGTTGACGAATTTACCGGCCGATTACTTTACGGCCGGCGTTATTCCGGCGGTCTTCATCAAGCCATTGAAGCCAAAGAAGGAGCTTTGGTTAAAGAAGAAAATAGAACCTTGGCTCAAATTACCATCCAAAATTATTTCCGTCTTTACAAAAAAATTGCCGGGATGACGGGAACCGCCCAAACTTCAGCCGAAGAGTTTCATAAAGTTTATAATTTGGATGTCGTTACCGTTCCGACTAATCGGCCGATGATTAGAAAAAGTTTTCCCGATGTTATTTATAAAACCGAAGCCGCCAAATATCGGGCGGCGATAAAAGAAATTAAGGAAAGACACCAAAAGGGACAGCCGATTTTGGTGGGGACAACTTCCATTGCCAGAAATGAAATTATTTCGGCAATGCTCAATAAAGAAAAAATTTCCCATGAAGTTTTAAATGCCAAAAACAACGAACGCGAGGGCGCCATTATTGCTCAAGCCGGAAGATTAAAAGCCGTAACCGTTGCCACCAATATGGCTGGCCGGGGAGTGGATATAATTCTCGGCGGAAATCCGCCGAGTCCCGAAGAAGCGCAAAAGGTTAAAGAGTTGGGCGGCTTGCATATTATTGGCACCGAACGCCATGAAGCCCGAAGAATTGACAACCAATTGCGGGGCCGTTCCGGTCGGCAAGGGGATATCGGTTCCAGTCAATTTTTTTTGTCATTGGAAGATGACTTATTGAGAATTTTCGGCGGCGAGAAAATTAAAAAGTTAATGCAGGTTTTTCAAGTGCCGGAAGATACGCCTTTGACTTCTAAAGCTGTAAGCCGGGCGGTTAATCAAGCTCAACAAAAAGTTGAAGGCGCTAATTTTGATATCCGCCACCATCTTTTGGATTTTGACGATGTTTTAAACAAACAGCGTTCTGTCTTTTATGCCAAACGTTTGAAAATATTGGAAGGGGCGGAAAAGAACGAAATTCGTCCCTATTTGGAAGAAATTTTTTCTCATTTTTTGACTTTTTTTGAGCAAAGGCTCCAAACAGCTCCATTTCCAGGAGAAGCAAATAAAAGCGAGGAAGAAAAAGCTCTGAAAGGATTGGAGGAAAAAATAAAAAAATTGCCCGAGAAATTTGAACCCGAACGGTCAATAATGGTTGGCCAGCACTTGGTTAGAATTTTGGACACTCTTTGGATTGAAAATTTAGAAGATTTAGAATCTTTAATAGAGTCGGTCAATATTCGGGCTTACGGCCAGCATGAACCCCTTGTTGAATATCGGCGCGAAGCTTATTTACTTTTTCAGCAGTTGAATAATAATTTTGAAGGGCTGGTTATAAACACTATTTTCCCGCTTTTGGAAATAGATTTAAATAAACTTCAAAGTCGTTCAATTCAAACCGCTCCGCCTCAAGGAAAGAAATTAGGCCGTAATGACCCTTGCTGGTGCGGTAGCGGCAAAAAATACAAGAGATGTCACGGGGGATGAGAAACACGAAATTACAAAAATTATACAGACAAGTGGATAAATGTAGATTCTGCAAAACAGGAAGAAACAAACTACAACACATTCACGGCTTCGGTGCCATGAATCCGGAATTAATGTTAATTCTGGTAAATCCGACTTACAGAAATTTAAGCTCTGCCCCAGAATATCAAGGAAATAGGTTCCCGTTTATAGGAGTAAGGCAGTTTTGGAGAGTACTTGCAGATGGGGGTCTGATAGATAGAAAAGTTGCATTCAACTTGCCATCGAGAGCCGCGTGGAATTCCAAGTATACAAAACAGATCCAGAATGAATTGGCTAAGAACAGATTATTTCTGACAAATATAGTAAAGTGTTGCTATGATCATAGTTTATATCCAGAAGACAGAGTCATTAAGGAACAGATAAATATGCTGGCAGAAGAAATAAAGATTGTCAGACCAAAAATGATAGTGGCATTCGGGGAATTAGTATATAAAACGCTTACGGGGAAGAACATAAAATTAGCCGGATATTGGAACGATCGGAAAAGAAAAGGTGATTCAGAAATAATTTCTGGGTTAAAAATTCCGATAATTCCATGCTACTTTCCGATCGGTCGTGGTAATCCTAAAAAGGCCGCAGAAATTATGAGAAGATTCTTGCGGACTGAGAAATAAATTCAAGAAGCGTCATGGGGCGGAGGACAAGCATTAATAAAATATCTTTGAGATTCACAGTGTCGTTACATTTTTTTGAGATAACAAAAAGGCGGAGTATAATAAAAATATGAAAAATTATGCCAAGGTTGGGAAAAGAACCGGCCGGCCGGCTTATCGGACGCCGGCCTTGTTTCG
>PEUU01000017.1 GCA_002781185.1 Candidatus Jorgensenbacteria bacterium CG03_land_8_20_14_0_80_38_39
GACCTCGTGAATGGTCATCTTTGGTAATCACCGAGATTCTGACAGCAGCAAAAGAAAAACTTTTGCTGCTGTTTTTAATACTATTTTTTAATTTGTGTTATTTTTATAAATCAATTATAGTAATTTATATCTAAAATGCGGCTTTCTCATCTTTTGTTTAAAACTCAAAAGCAAGCTCCCAAAGACGAGGTGGCGATAAATGCCAAACTTTTAATTCGGGCAAATTTTATCCAAAAATTAATGGCTGGTGTTTATTCTTTTTTACCGCTCGGTTTTCAAGTTAGGGAAAGGGTCATTAATATTATCCGGGAAGAAATGAATGCCTTGGGCGCTAGTGAAATTATTATGCCGGCTCTTCATCCGCGTTCTTTATGGGAAGCAACCGGTCGCTGGCAAGGAATGGCAAAAATAATGTATCAATTCAAAGACCATTCCGGTCGGGAAATAGGTTTGGGCCCGACTCACGAAGAAGTGGTGGCGGTTCTTGCTAAAACCGCCATCAGCTCTTATGTTGATTTGCCCAAAGCTGTTTACCAAATCCAAACAAAATTCCGCGATGAACCGCGGGTAAAATCCGGGCTCTTGCGCGGTCGGGAATTTACTATGAAAGATTTATATAGTTTTCATCGCGACCAACCTTCTTCGGATGAATTTTATGATAGAACAAAGCGGGCTTATCGCAAAATTTTTGAACGTTGCGGTTTAAATTCTTTTATTACCGAAGCTTCCGGCGGCGATTTTTCCAAGGAACATTCCCATGAATTTATGGTTGAATGTCCGGCTGGCGAAGATGAAATTTTTCTTTGTCGGCTTTGCGGATTTGCCCAAAATAAAGAAATTGCCGCCAAAACAAAAAATCATCGCTGCCCCCATTGTCAAAAAGGCGTTTGGGAAAAAGTAAAAAGCATTGAGGTGGGCAATATTTTTAAACTGGGCACCAAATTTTCCGAACCGGCTCAGCTTTTTTATAAAGATTCCAAAGGCAATTTAAAACCGGTGATTATGGCTTCTTACGGCATTGGCGTTGAACGGCTAATTGGCACCATTGTAGAGATTCATCACGATGAAAAGGGGATGATTTGGCCGACCTCCATTGCTCCTTATTTGTTTTACCTTTTGGAAGTTGGTGAGTCGTCTTCGGCCTTGAAAAAATTCGGGGAGCAGGTTTATAATCGTCTTGAGAAGTTCGGCGTCGAGATTCTTTACGATGACCGGGAGAAAGTTTCCGCCGGCGAAAAGTTTGCCGATGCCGATTTAGTTGGCTTGCCCTGGCGGTTGGTGATTAGCGAAAAAACTTTGGTTCAAGAGAAAATTGAAATTAAACGCCGGGATGAAAAAGAAAGCCGTTTGATAAAATTAAATGAAATTAAAAATTATTTAAAAAGATAAAAATTTAAATGACTCCTTTTCATTTTAAAAAAAATATCGGCATTGATTTGGGAAGCGATACCACTCAAATTTATTTAGCTGGTGAAGGCATTGTTGTTAACGAATCTTCAATTGTGGCTTTTAATAATCAAACCAATCGGGTAATTGCCGTTGGCCAGGAAGCTAAAAAAATGCTCAGTCGGACGCCGGCTCACATTACCGCTCTCCGACCGATTGTTAACGGCGTCATTGCTGATTTTGATATGGCCAAAGAAATGATTCGCCAGTTTTTAAAAAGAGACAAATTGCCGCGGTCGCTGCTCACCCAAGTAGTGGTCAGCGTTCCCACTAATTTAACTGAAGTGGAAAGAAAATCCGTGGAAGACCTTTTAAAGGAAACCGGCGCCAATCGCGTTTATTTAATTGAACAGCCCTTGGCCGCGGCTTTTGGCAGCCATTTAGAAGTTAACAAACCAACGGCTTATTTGATTATTGACATCGGCGCCGGAACAACCGATATGGCCGTGATTTCTCTTAACGGCATCGTTGTTTCCAAAAGATTAAAAATTGGCGGCAGTTATTTTAATCAGGAAATCATTAAAGCCGTTAAAGACGAATTTAAACTTAATATCGGCGGGCCAACATCTGAAGAAATAAAAATCAATGCCGGAAGCGCCATGCCTCAATCCGAGCATTTGGAAATTATGGTCCGTGGCCGCGATATTTCCACTGGTTTGCCCAAAGAAATAGCCATTAAAGATACTCAGGTTCGTCTTTGGCTAAGCCGCTCCTTAAAATTGTTGGTTGATGCTATTAAAGATTTAATTGAAATAACGCCGCCGGAATTAGTTGGCGATGTTTATAAAAACGGCATTTATTGTTGCGGCGGCGATAGTTTACTCCGCGGTATTGATAAAGTTTTCCAAAAAGAAATTGGCGTGACCGTGAGAATTGTTGATGAACCTTTAACCTGCGTGGCTCGGGGAACGGGCATAATTGTTGAGAATCTTGACCAATATCGTCACCTTTTAAGTACTTTTTCCCATTCAAAACTGGCTAATTTATGATATGAAGTTATTGCGTTCTTTTTTTTTAACTTTACTCTGTTTGGTTGTTTTTATCGTTTTAGTTGTTTATCGCCAAAATTTAGCCCAATATTTTGTTGCTTTTAAAAATTTTATTTCTGGATTTTTTGACCAAGCTTTTAGTGAACAAGCTTTTCAAGAATTAAAACTAGAAAATCAAATTTTAAAATTGGAGCTGGAAAATTTAAAGAAAAGCGTTTCGACCAGCCCCTACCATTTTAAAAGAGCCGAAGTTTTTTCTAATTATCCTTTCAGCGATAATTTATTTCTAGTTTTGAATGTCGGCCAAAATCAGGGAATTAAAGCCGGAATGCCGGTTTTTGTTTCGGAAAATATTCTTTTGGGCAAAATCAAAGACACTAAAAGGGCTTTAAGCGAGGCCGAGACAATTTTTTCACCGGATTGGAAGGAAAGCGTTATTATCGGTCCGGAAAAAATTAAAGCCGTTTTAAAAGGCGGCGGCGTCCCGACTTTGGAGTTAATTCCCGAAGAAGCAAAAATTAAGACTGGCGATTCGGTTTTTAACATTTCTCCGGATTTACCTTATGGCGTCTTTCTTGGGACAATTGATAAAATTGAAAATTCGGGCGAGCCTTGGCTAAAAGCTTTTTTAAAAACTCCTTATGACTTTCATGATTTAAATCAGGTTTTAATAATGACGGACTATGAAACTTTTAAGTAATTTTTGGGGAGGCGGCGCCTTTTTAGTTTTTTTGATGATTTTACAAGACCACCGTCTTCTCAGCTTTGCTGGCATTAATCCCAATTTGTTGCTTTTGGGAATTTTGCCCCTCGGCTTTCTGAATAAGAAAAATCTTTGGCCGACCGTGGGTTTGTTTCTAGTTATTTTGGGCCTTAGCTTTTTTTGGTGGCCCTTCTGGCGGCTAAAAATACTTTTACTTTTATTGCTTGTCTTTTTGGTTTATTTTTTGAAAAAGTTTTTAACCGGCCATCCGTGGCTGGATTTTTTAATTGCCGTTTTGGTCATAACCGTTCTTTTTTATCTTTTAGGCGGCTTTTTAACCGGAAATCAGCTGTCTTGGGATTTAATTTTTGGAGAAGCGGCTTATAATCTTATTTTAGCCCCGCTCTTTTGGTGGCTAGCCCAAAATTTATTTTATGAAAAAATCTGAGCTTGATGTAGAAAATATTTTATTGGATAGAACCGAAGAAGAAAACCTTTTAGAAGTCCCGCTCTTGGATAAAGTTTTTAAAACAATTTTCTTTTTAATTTTAATTTTAGGAACGGTCGTTTTGGCTCGCTTATTTTATTTAGGTCTTGTTCAGCACGATTTTTATAAATCCCGGGCTTTGGCCAATGTAAGCGATTTTCAGATTCAAAGGGCTCCCCGCGGTCTTATTTTTGACCGATTTAACAATCTTTTGGTTAAAAATGAACCCAGCGTTGACGTTTTTTTAATCCCGGCTCATTTGTCTAAAAATCCCGACGAACAATTGGAAATTTTAAAACAAACAAGTTCCAAGCTCCAAATTGATTTAGAAACCTTAAAAAAGAAAATTGAAGAGTATGATTGGGGAATAAGCAATAAAATGCTTTTAGCCAGCGATATTTCTCACGACCAATTAATAGATTTTTCTTCCTCGGCTTTGCCGGGCATAGAAATAGAATCTTCTTTTAAGCGCCTGGAACAGCCTCCTTTTAAATTTGCCCATTTATTGGGTTATGTCGGCAGGGTGGATAAGGAAGATTTGAAGTCTTACCCTAATCTTTCTTTTAATGGCCAAATTGGCAAAAGCGGTTTGGAAAAATACTATGATGAATATCTAGCTGGGACTGACGGCAAAAAGGTTTTTTTGAAAAATGCCAAAGGCGAAATTTTGGATTCTCAATTAATAAGCGTCCCTCAGTCAGGGAAACAGCTTCAAACTTTTATTGACGGTCCTTTTCAAGAATATTTTTATGACCGTCTGGTTCAAGCTTTAAAAGAGCTTGGTGGGAAAAAGGCGGTTGGTTTGGCTTTAAATCCTCAAAACGGCGAGGTTTTGGCTTTGATTAGTCTTCCCAGTTTTGACAATAACCGCTTGAGCGATTTTGTAACTGACTCCAATAATCCTTTTTTTAATCGGGCGATTCAGGGTCTGTACAATCCCGGCTCAACTATTAAACCGCTCGTGGCCGCCGCCGCTTTAAAAGAAAAAATTATCACCCCTCAAAAAGAAATTTTTTCCGCCGGCTATATTGACATTCCCAATCCTTATAAACCCGATAATCCCACCCGATTTTTAGACTGGCGGGCAAACGGCTGGGTTGATTTGGCTTTGGCTTTGGCTAAATCAAGCAATATTTATTTTTATGAAGTCGGCGGCGGGTTTAAGGACCAGCCGGGATTGGGAATAGAAAAACTAAAAAAATGGTGGCAGAAATTCGGTTTGGACAAAAAAACCGGAATTGATTTGCCTAGTGAAAGTCAAGGTTTTTTGCCCGACCCCCAGTGGAAAGAAAAAATTACTAAAGAACCTTGGCGCTTGGGCGACACCTACCACGTGGCTATCGGTCAAGGCGACTTGACATTAACGCCGCTAGGCCTTTTAAATTATATTTCCGTCATTGCCAACGGCGGAAAATTATATCAACCGCGGATTGCTGAAGAAATTAAAGAAGGCAACCAAGCAGTCAATCAAAGTCAGCCCGTTGTTTTAAGTGATTTAACCACTGAATTAAGAGAGGCATGCGGGGAAGTTCAAAAAGGAATGAAAGAGGCCGTTATTAACCCCGAAGGCACAGCTCATCTTCTTTTTGATTTACCCGTTTCAGTGGCGGCCAAAACCGGCACCGCTCAAATAGAGAGCAACACCAAAATCAATGCTTTTTTTGTCGGCTATGCGCCAGCCGATAACCCTCAAATTGCCATTTTAATTCTTGTTGAAAATGCCCGGGAGGGCAGTTTAAATACTGTCCCGGTGGCAAAAGATGTCTTGAAGTGGTATTATATAAATAGGATACGACGTTAAAATGGTCACTAGGCTTTTTGAAAGCCGAAGTTTTAAATTTTTAAAATCTATGGAAAAAATTTATTTATCACTAGACCGGTATAATGAGCTTAAACAGGAATTGGCAGCTTTAAAAAAGAGCGGCCGCGAAGAAATGGCTCAAAAATTAAAAAACGCGAAAGAATTTGGCGACCTTTCGGAAAATTTTGAATATCAGGAAGCCAAGGAAAAACAATCTTGGTTGGAAAGGAAAATTTTTCAGTTGGAAGAAACTTTGCGGGGGGCCGTCATTATTAAAGGCGGCGGTAAAGAAAAAGTGGGGATTGGCTCAACCGTTCATTTAAAAATAAAAAAAGACGGCAAGATTTTGGTTTTTAAAATTGTTGGCTTTTCGGAAACTCATCCTTCAAAAGGTTTAATTTCCAATGCTTCGCCATTAGGCCGGGCTCTTTTAGGAAAAAAGATTGGCGATTTTGTTTCCTTGAAAATGGCTAAAGGCGAAGTGGTTTATGAAATTTTAGCCATTGAATAAAATGCTGAAGAATTTAATTCACCAGCGCTATAAAAAACTGGAAAATTATCAAAAATTTTTTAACCCCTATCCAGCCAGGTCTTTTGGATTTAATAAAAAGACCTTTGCTGTTTCTCGTTTTTCCATTCAAGAAATAAGAAAATCCTTTGTCAATTTCAGCCGCTCTCAAAAATCCGTCTTTTTAGCCGGCAGAATTTTGAGCTGGCGCAATCAAGGAAAGATTATTTTTGCCGATTTAGTAGATGAAGGCGGCAAACTTCAGTTGGTTTTTACGAAAGACGAGACGGAGAGTTTCAATTTGCTGAAAAATACTTTTGATATCGGCGATATTTTAGAGGCGCAAGGCCGGGTTTTTAAAACTGGTCAAGGAGAAGAAAGTTTATTGGTAAAAAAGGCGCGGCTTTTGGCTAAAAGTTTGAAACCTTGGCCGCCGACCTGGTTTGGTTTGGAAGATGTTGAGGAGAGATACCGGCGGCGTTATTTGGATTTTTTCTTTCATCCGGAAGTTAAGGAAAAATTAATAAAATGTTCAAAAATTATCAGCAACTTGCGTTTTCTTTTGGAAAATGAAGGATTTTTAGAAGTGGAAACGCCAATTTTGCAGCCTTTGCCCGGCGGGGCGTTGGCTAAACCTTTTGAAACTTATTTTCGTGATTTAAAACAGCCGATGTATTTAAGAATTGCCCCGGAACTTTATTTAAAAAGACTATTGGTCGGCGGTTTTGAAAAAATTTTTGAAATTGGCAAGAATTTTCGTAACGAAGGCATTGACCGGGAACACAATCCTGAGTTTACAATGATGGAACTTTACTGGGCTTATCAGGATTATCAGGGTTTAATGAAAGCCGTCCGCCGATGGCTGCAAACTTTGGCAAAGAAAATAGGTTTAAAAAAATTAATTTTTAACCGCCAAACAATAAAATTTTTTGGTCCCTGGAGAACTGTTTTTTATGCCGATTTAATAAAAAAATGCGACAAACGGCCGCTAGCTGAAATTAGCGCCGAAGAAATTGACGAAATTTTCAAAAAGAAAATTCGTCCCAAAATTATTCAACCCACTTTTGTGATTCATCTCCCTAAATCATTTTCCCCTTTGTCCAAATCTTGCGAGAGCAACCCCGATTTAACAGAAAGATTTCAATTAATTGTCGGCGGAATGGAATTGGTTAACGGTTTTTCCGAATTAAACGACCCCAAAGAACAAAGACGGCGTTTAGAGGAACAAGAAAAGAAATATCGGGCCGGGCATTTAGAAGCCAGCCGCTTGGATGAAAATTTCCTTGAAGCTTTGGAATACGGGATGCCGCCGGCCGCTGGTCTGGGGCTGGGTATTGACCGCTTGGTTGCTCTATTCACTGACAGCCATTCTATCCGAGAGGTGATGGCCTTCCCTAGTTTGCGAGAAAAAATCTTAAGAAAAAATCTTAAGAAAAGACCTTAAGAAAAAATTTTAAGACAAGGCTATAAATTTTTCAGTCATCTTTACAGCGATCGCAGAATACGTGATTTTTTTTATTAGTCACGTTTATAGCGGTCGCAAGGAACGTGACTAAAAATTTGGAAATGGGTTGCGAAATTTTCTCTAAAGACTTAAGCTTTTCTATAAAGCTCAGACTTTCACCTTGAGCGGAAATGAGAAATGATACTTCAAAAATCGGTAAAAATCGGTTATTATTAAATACAATGCTTGATATTAATTTCATTCGTCAAAATCCGGAAAAAGTGAAAGAAGGAATTGCTAAAAAAAATGCCGACCCCAAATTGGTTGATAAATTTTTACGCTGGGACGAAGAATGGCGGGCAAAAATTTCAGTTTGGGAAGGCTTAAAAGTTGAGCAAAAAACTTTAAGCAAAGAACTGATGAAATCTCAAGCCAGCGATCTTCTCAGCCGGGCTCAAATATTAAAAAAGAGGCTCGCCGATTTAGAAAAAGAAAAAAAAGAGTTAGAACAAAAACGGGAGGAATCTTTGAGCAAACTGCCTAATTTGCCCTTGGATGATGTTCCGGTTGGTCCTGATGAAACCGCTAATAAAATTCTTCGGGAACTGGGTCAAAAGAGGAAATTTAATTTCCCAGCCAAAGAATATTTAGAAATTGCCGAGAAACTGGATTTAATTGACACCAAGCGAGCGGCAAAAGTCAGCGGCAGCCGTTTTGGTTATTTAAAAAATGAAATTGCCCTTTTGGAATTTTCTTTAGTTAAACTAGCCTTTGATTTCTTAATTCCCGAAAATTTTATTCCCATTATTCCCCCGGTGCTGATTAAGGAAAAAATGATGAAAGGGATGGGCTATATTGATAAAACCGAAGACAAAGAAGAGACATATTTTTTGGAAAAAGATAATTTATACTTAATCGCTACTTCCGAACAGTCGGTCGGTCCTTTGCATGCGGATGAAGTTCTTAAGGAAGAAGAATTGCCCAAAAGATACGTGGCTTTTTCAAGTTGTTTTCGCCGAGAAGCCGGTTCTTACGGCAAAGACACCACGGGCATATTAAGAGTTCATCAATTTGATAAAGTTGAGATGTTTAGTTTTTGTCATCCGGACAAATCAAAAGAAGAACATCAATTCCTGCTTTTAATGGCGGAGAAATTAATGCAAGCTCTTCAATTGCCGTATCGGGTAGTTCAAATGTGCACCGGTGATTTGGGCGGCCCGGCCGCGGCTAAGTACGACATTGAAGCCTGGCTACCGGGTCAAAATAACGGTCAGGGCGAATATCGGGAAACTCATTCTCTTTCCAATTGCACGGATTTTCAAGCCCGGCGGTTAAACATTCGCTTTCGCGACAAAAAAGGAAAACTGGGATTCGTTCACACCTTAAACGGCACGGCTTTTTCTCAAAGGCCGCTCATTGCCATTATTGAGAACTATCAAACCAAGCAGGGGACTGTAAAAGTCCCCGACGTTCTTAAACCTTTTATTGACAAGAATGAGATAAAAATTAAATAAAAATGGCCCCAAATTTTTCTCATCGCCGAAGTTTAAGATTTAAATTTTGGGTAACCTTGGGCATTCTTTTTCTTATCTCAAGCCTGCTTATTGGAGCGGGGTATTTAATTCTTTATTCCAGCTTTTTTAAGGTTAAGCAAATTGATATTCAAGGAAATAATTTAATTTCCTCGGCTCTTTTAAAGGCAAATTTAATTTCTCAAATGTTGGAGAATCAGGGATGGCGTTCTTGGCTTGGGCCGGATAATATTCTTTTTTGGCAGTTAGGAGAAAAACCTAAAACAATTAAGGCTATCCCGGCTTTGAAATCTTTATTCATAACTGTTAATTTTAGGGAAAGGAAAATTTTGCTTCAGGTTAAAGAGCGTCAACTCTTGGGTATTTGGTGTCTGGTTTCCCAAAATTGTTATATTTTTGACCAAGATGGTATTTTGTTTTCTTCGGCGCCGGAAGCGGAAGGAAGTTTAATTTTAAAAATTATTGACCAAAATAACCGCTCCTTACAAATTGGCCAAAAAGTTCTGGAAAATCCCGAATGGTTTAAAAATATTTTAATTGTTTGGGATATTTTTCAAAAAAACGGCGTTGGTCCGGGGACAATTATTGTTAATGATTTTAGCCTTCGGCAATGGGAAATAGATATTCTAGGCGGTCCAAAATTTTATTTCAGCTTGGATAACATTCCTTCGGATTTGGCTCAAATTTTAAAAGGCTTGGCTCACGCGCTGCAATTTAATGTCTTGCAATACCTTGATTTTCGCGTTCCCAATAGAATTTATTATAAATGATTAGCAAAAAATCATATTACCAAGAAATCATATTAGCAAAAAATCATAAATAAACTGATTTATGGTAGTCCTCAGATGTTCCACATATGTGGGAGATCTGAAGACGGTTTGAATTATTCCAAATCAAAATATTTCTTGAGTTCTTCGTCGCCCTCAATGATTTCTACCACCATTGCTTTACAATATTTATCTAATTTTTCTTTAACAATTAGGCGCCAGAGATCTTCTGCTAGGAAATTAGGGCAGACCCAGACGCTTTTATGAAGTTGATAAAAACCAAATGTCTTGAGAATAGAACGAAGGCGGTCTCTTTCTGGGTTGTAACCTCCAGGCACATCAAAAGAAATTAACCGCCATCGGCCATCCCAAACTTTTTTTCTTTTTACTTTTTGTTTTAAACCACGCTGTCGGAAAAATTTTAAACCCCAAAGAGTTAAATTCAATTTATTATCTCGTTTTTGGATAAATCCCTTCTTGATTAATCTTGCCAAACTTTGCTTTAAATATTTTTTCTGTTTATGACCAGCAATAAATGCATCCACCATTTTTTCCGAAATCCACTTTAGGTCTTTGAAAAATTCAGACCATTCTCGAATGTGACGGTAGGCATCTTTAGAAGTTTTAGCCATATTTATTTTATTTATTATAACATAATTATAATATAAACTTGTCTTCATTTTTTTCACATATGTGTGAAAACTGAGGACGGCGATTATATTATAAAATTAAGATTTTGTGTCTAAACTTTGTCCTTAGATTTTGCGATGAACTTGTTTGTCGTTGTCCTCAGATATCCCACATATGTGTGATTTCTGAGGATGGATTAAATTATGCCAAAGTCCATAGGCTTGAATTTTTTTGTTTGCAGTTGTCTTCAGATATCCCACATATGTGTGATATCTGAAGATGGTAAGTGATGTCTCTTATAAGTGATAAATAAAAATGGAAGTTCCGGCTCTAAAATCAGGCTGGGGTACCTGACCCAAACCACGTGGTATTGGTTTTAATTCTTGAAGCCAGCGGTATTCGTCTTGAGGTTCTCTTTTTTGACCGGAAACGGTTTTGCCTAAAGCGGCCTGAAGGGTATTAACGGATACGGCAAGCCATTCAATCTTTGTCGCGGATTCACGCGGACTGGACGCTGACTTACGCGGAAATTTGTCTGCGTTGGTCTGCGTAAAGTCTGCATTGGTCCGCGTCTGGATAGGGTTGCCTCGTCTTGACTGCCAGTATTCAGCCTTGTTTTCTCCTAAATAATATTTTGGATTGCCGCCCCCAAAATAATCAATAGCAATTTTTTCAATTTTCTCCCCGGCCAGGCCTTGCTCATTGACAAAATTTTCCAATCTTTTTAAATCCTGGCCCCAGTCATAATTGGAATCGGTAACATAACGGTAGCCATTCCAAACGCCGCCGCCGATTTCATTAAAGTAAGACAAAAAATAAGGAGCCGTTGATAATGATTCAATTAAATACCAAATAAGCAAAACAAAAACCAAACCGGTTTTAAAAGAGACTTTAAAAAATTGTTTAATTTTTTGCAGTAACCAAGCGAAAAATTTTGCCGATGCGTTTTCTGAAAAAGAACTTCTCACCCAATTTTTTAAGCCGGCGGCGAGCAAGATGTAAATAAAAGGAAAAGTTGGCAAAAGATGACGGATGCCGATATTTAGAGGACTTTTTAAGCTGTAACCCCAATAAATAATTACAAAAATGAGCATTGAAAATTCCGGGCCGTGAGTTCCCAAGTAATTTAAAAAGTTTGCAAATTGATATTTGAAATTAAAGCGGCTTTTGAGTTTCTTGATGATATTGGCGAACGTGACAGCAAAAGAAATAATAAGCATTATTAACAACGGCAGCGGTTCTTTTAATAAATAAACAATCGGAAAGTAATCCCACCAGCCAGTCGCCGAAACCTCTCCCATAAAATAACCGGTATTGCCGCCGGCTGACCTTTTAAGAACCATCAACACCCCCAATAGATAATGAGCCAGAGGTCGGGTGAAAGGATTTTTAATTAAATCAATATCAAGTTGGGCCAGCCACCTCGGAGAAAAAGATTGCAAAATAAATTGGGAATCGGAAAGTTGTTTTGAAGGAGGATAATTAAAAGTAAATAAAAAATAAAAAGCGTAAACCAGAGCATAGCCAATTAGAAAAATGATAAAAAGGGTTCGGAGATAAAACCAAATTTTCCCCCAGTTTGCTCTTCTTCGGTAAAGATAAAAAAAGAAAGCAATAATTATAAAAGAGGGGATTAAAAGCAGGACTGAAAATTTCGTCAGTTGAGCCAAGCCGAAAATTAAACCAGCAATAATAATATTTTTAGCACGTGGTTGGAGAAGAAATTTCAAAAAATAATAAGTAGCCGCGGTTATTCCCAAAGTTGCCGCCACATCGGTGGTAACATAATGACCGTGGGCCAAAATTGTTGGAGAAAAAGCCGTCAAAAGCGTTGGCAAAAATGCCCAGGTTTTTCCCAAAAGTTCTTTTGACCAAAAATAAACCAAGATAATTAAAAGAAGGGCAAGAATTATTGGCGCTATCCTGGACCAGCGAATAATAAGAGTGGCATCATTTCCGGATTCATAAAGGAACTTAGTTCCCATTTCCCATTGGCCGTTGACATCTTTTTGCCAAGCCGAACTTTTAAGAGGAAAATCAATTTTTTGAAAAAGTAAAGGCAGGCCTGCCAGAACTTTTAAAAGAGGAGGATGTTCGGGATTTAAACGATAATCAAGATATTTAACATAGCTGTAACCGGCCGGGATGTGAGCCAATTCATCCATAATTGCCGAATCGCCAAAAGAAGCTTTGAGCATTAAAAAAAAGCTGGCAAGCAAGATAATAATTAAAAATAAAGCCGGGAGATAATTTTTTGTTTGAGCCATTAGTTTTATTATACAATAAAATAACTCCTCATTTAACTTCCAACTTCTAACTTCTAACTTCTAACTCCTAATTCCTAAATATGCTATAATAAATTCAGGGTCGAAATTCAAGGTCGTTTAAAAATTTAAAGATAAAAATATGAAAAACTTTAAATCCCAGAGCGGTTTCAGCTTAATGGAACTTTTAATTTACGTCGCCATTTTTACCGGCAGCGCCGTGCTTTTGACGGCAATTCTAAGCAGCACCGGCCGCATTCAAGTCCGTCAATCAGCCGTCGATGAATTAAATCAGCAGACCTTTTTCATTCAAAGCACTATTCAGCGTTTAGTGAGAGAAGCCAGTTTAATTGAAAATCCGGCCGGCGTCGCCAGCACGACTTTAAAATTAAGAATGTCATCTTCTACTTTAGACCCGACTTTAATTTATACCGATGCCAGCAATACGGCTATTTATCTAAAACAGGGAAACGGTTCGGCTTCGGCTTTGACTAATGACAAGGCTAAAATTTCCAGTTTTTCAATCACCAAATATGAAAATCCCGGAGGATTGGCAGTTGTTCAAGTTGACTTAACCTTGGCTTACAACAGCACTGACCCGCGAAAGCAGTTTTCGCGGGATTTGAAAATCGCTATTTCTCGGGTCTCAGCCGCCACTTTTGATTCTGACCTTGTCCCAAATATTGACAATACTTACAGCGTCGGCATCGCGAGCTACAGTTGGAAAAACGGCTATTT
>PEUU01000036.1 GCA_002781185.1 Candidatus Jorgensenbacteria bacterium CG03_land_8_20_14_0_80_38_39
AATGCCGGCCGCCGCTTCATCAAGCAGCAAAATTCTCGGAGTGTTTAAAATGGCTCTGGCAACCAAAACTCTTTGAAGCTGGCCGCCGGAAATTTCTCCTATTTTTTTATTGGAAAATTTATCAATGTCCAATTCTTCTAAAGCATGTTTAATGTTTCTTTGGGCGCTTTTTCTGTTTTCTTTGGCTAAATTTAAATACAAAAATTCCGCCACGGTTACCGGAAAGGTTTGATCAAAAGTAAAATGTTGAGCAACATAACCAATAAGCTTTTTGACTTTTTCACTTTTGATGCTTTGGCTAAAAATTTTTATTTCCCCGGAAAAAGGAATTAACCCCAAAACGGCTTTAAAAAGCGTGGTTTTGCCCGAACCATTAGGACCGATGACAGCGGTAAATGACCCTTCGTCAATTTGAAAAGAAATGTTATCCAAAATTTTTTGGCTATCAAAAACAACGGTTAAATTTTTAACTTCAATGGCGTTCATAAATTTAAGGCCTCTTTAATAGTTTGAGCGTCATATTTTAAAAGATTAAGATAAGTGTCGCGGCCCTCGGCTCCGCCCAAAGGATCAAGGACAAAAATTTTTAGTTTTAAATCTTGGAAAAAAGGCAAGATAAGGCTTTGACTTAATTGGGGTTCGGAAAAAACAACCCCAATTTTATATTCTTTTATTTTCTTTTCTAAGTCAATTAACTCGTGAGGCTTAATTTCTTTGCCGCCGGGTTCAAAACTGCCAACCACTTTCAAAGAATAATCCCTGGCAAAATAATAAAAAGCATCATGAAGAGTAAGAAGGTAGCGGCTTTTTAAAGAAGACAGGTCGTTTTTAATCGCCTGGTCCAGAGCTTCTAATTTTTGGACATAATGAACGAAATTATTTTGATAGTAATCCTTATTTGAAGGGTCCAAAGAAATTAAATTTGCCAGGATATTCTGAGCAATGATTTCTCCATTTTTTAAAGATAGCCAATAGTGGGGGTCAATTTCGCCGTCTCTAGCTAAAAAGTTAATGTTTTTATCAACGGTTATTATTTGAGCTTGAGGAATAGCTTGAGAAACATTTTTTATCCAATTATCAATTTGGTGGCCGATTTGAAAAATGGCTTTAGCGCCGATTAAATTTTTAATTTGCTCGGGAGTAACTTCAAAAGTATGGGGGCTGGCGCCGGAAGGCAAAATTAAAACGGCTACAATCTTATCTCCGCCGATGTTTTTAATAATATCGTATAAAGGAAAAATTGTGGCGCCAACTTTTAATTTTTCTCCGACGGAGAAACTCAAAGATTTCGATTTCAATATTAAAAATCCGCTTATTATCAAAAAGATTAAAATGACCAAGAGAAAAATAATTATTTTCTTTGATTTAAGCATTTTATTAAAAGGTTTTTTCTAACCAAGTTAAAATTTTTTGAGTATCGTTTATTTCATCCTCGGAGCCGAGAACAATTATAGCTATTGGTCTGGTTTGACCATTGATATTAATTTCAAAAATAGAAAGCATTGTTTTGCCGGCTGCGTTGGTAAAACCGATCTTTCCGCCTTTAAATTCGGGATTATCAGCGAAATGATTCAAATTTTCCAGTTTCCCTTTAAATTCATTATTAAAGAACGAATCATAAAGTTTGCCTCTTGTGATGTCCAGAATAAAGGAGCGGTTATAATATAAATATCTGGCGAGCATCCCTAAGTCTTTAGAAGTAGAAATGTTTTTCGGGCCTAAACCGGCCGGGTCAACGAAAAAAGAATTTTCCATGCCAACGGCTTTAGCTTTTAAATTCATTAGTTGAACAAATCTTGACGGTCCCAAAAAATAACTTAAGGCGACAGCCGCTTCATTGGAAGATTCCAAAAGCAAAGGATGCAAAAGTTCAAAGGCCGAATATTTTTTGTTTTTTTCCAAACGCTTAATAGAAGTTCCCACCAGCATTTTATCGGTAATGGTTATTTCTTTACTTAAATTAATATATTCAGAGGCGACTAAAGCGGTGACTAGTTTTGTTATGGAAGCAATGGAAACTTTTTCTTCGGAATTTTTTTCTAAAATTTCGGAATTGTTTTTGAGGTCAATAACTAAATAATTTTTCGGCGAAATCTCAGGCTTTTTAAATTGATAAATAAAATTATCTTTTTCAAATTTTTTGTCAAAAACCAAAACCGGGGTGCCGATTTTTACCCGAGAATAAAGGTCTTTGACATCGGCCGTGGCTAACCTGACGCAGCCGCCGGTATATCTGTTGGTAGTCGGCGTGCCGTCAGGATAATAAGTTTCGCCGTGGATAAAAAAATTTCCCTGAAATTCCAAACTGTAGGGCATCCAAACCCGGCCCATGGAAGAAAAATGCTTTTTTTCCTTCAATTCAACTTGGTATAACCCGGCCGGCGTCTCCCACCAAGAACCTTCCCGGCCTTTTGACAAAATCGGGTAGTCCTTCGCTAATTGGCCTTCCTTATAGAACTGCAATTTCATTTCCGAAAGATTGACATTAATAAAATCAAATTTTTGATAAATTAAATTATTTTTGGTCTTGTTGAAAAATTCTTCATTTTCCAAAATTTGATAGCTGCCAAATTTCAAAGCGTCGCCTGATTCTTTTTGCTCGGGGAATTCCGCAAGAATAGAGCTGATATTTTTTTGATAAACTTGTTTAAAGCCGTAAAAGTAGCCGCCTAAACCGCCGGCTCCCAATCCGATTATTAAAGCTAAAAAGATAAAAATAAAAATTTTAAATTTCTTCATAAATTGTTAGGGTAAAATTAAAACAAATTCCCCCCTTTTTTTATCCGGCGAAGAAAAATACTCTTTAGCTTCTTCCAAACTGCCGCGAAAAATTTCTTCATGAATTTTAGTCAGTTCGTGAGCAATGATAATTGGGTAAGCTGGTTTAAAAATTTCTTCCAGGGCTTGGAGGGTTTTTATTAAACGATGGGGGGATTCGTAAAAAACAAGGGGTCTCATAAGGCCCAAAAGATTTTGAAAAAATTTTTGCCTCCCCTTTTTTGAGGGCGGATAGCCCAAAAAAGTAAATTGATTCGCGAGTATTCCGGCAATGGAAAGAGCGGCGGTTAAAGC
>PEUU01000002.1 GCA_002781185.1 Candidatus Jorgensenbacteria bacterium CG03_land_8_20_14_0_80_38_39
CCAGGAGTGAGAGTATAAGAAAAAGTTGTAAGTTGCGTAGCATCAAAATCGCCTTTAATTTTCCCGTTTTCCAAGCCATAGCCAAAGTCAATCACTAAAACATTATTTTTTAACATTTTTGGTTTAATTAAACCTGGTTTACCAACGCCGGTAATTACCAAATCAGCTTGTTTTAAAATTTTTAAATCGCTCCCCTGGTCCAAAAGATAAATTTCCGGGCATTTACCCATAAGCCAATGGCTAATCGGCTTGCCCACTAAAAAGCCCAAACCAACAATAGCCACTTTTAAAGTTGTAAGTTGTAAGTTGTAAGTTGTAAGTATGGCGTCTACGACACCAACCGCGGGCGGCAAGACCATATTCCGGCCGGCGTAAAATGCGCCCAGAGCCCTTTCGCCCAAAACGTCAATATCTTTTTCGCGAGGAATAACATTTAAAACATACTGGCGATTGATATGCTCTGGCAGAGGCAGTTGAACGACCGCGCCGCCGCAAGTCCGGTGAAGGGCAATTTTTAAAACTTCTTTTCTTAATTCGTCTTGTTTAATTTCCGTTGGAAATTTATACAAGCGAAAATCTATTCCCAATTCTTGGGCGACTTTTTCTTTTTGTTTTAAAAAACTGATTGAAGAGGCGTCGCTGCCAACTAAAACCGCGCCGAAAAATTTTTTTGGCTTCGGCAGTTTCTTTAACTCATTAATAATTTCTTGACTGATTTTCTTGCCTTCAATCACCATGGTTTTATTTTACGACTCTTAATAATTTTTTGATAGCGCCCTTTAATAAATAAAACAAGGTTGTTTTTAAAACTTGAAAAGGGAATAAAAAATATTCTATAATTTTAATAGAATTCCCGCGGCCATCGTATATCGGCTATTATGTCGCCTTGCCAAGGCGGAAAGAGGGGTTCAACTCCCCTTGGCCGCACCAAAAGTTATTCATATAAATCAGCTAAAATCCGTATTGTAATAAGTTATCTACAGAAAAAACCGGCAATCAGACGTCTAATTCTGTTTCAGTGAAGGCCGTCACCTTAAGACTAATTTTCCATCTTCTTCACTCCGGGATTAATTTTCCGCTTCCTTACTAAATGATTGTTTTTGGTTTGTTTTGGCACTATAATAAAATACTATAATAGAATCAATGAAATTTAATTCTAAATATATTTGGGACTATGATGTCAAAAAACTGGATTTGAGCAAGCTGGGTGTTCTGCGGTGGTATCTTGAAAGAAAAATTGAATATGGCGATTGGGAAGGATTGGACAGGAAAACCCTTAAGAGAAATCTACCAAAGTTGAGAATAAACTTTTATCTAAAGCGAATTCTTCAAGATTTTCTGAAAATTTATGATTAAAATTTTGGTCCCCATCCAGGAAGTGTTTCTTAAAAAAATCGGCGAAAGCGAATTATCAAAATATTTTATTTGGTCGGGCGGCACTGCTCTTTCTTTTTATTATCTTAAACATCGGAAATCACAAGACCTGGATTTTTTTTCCAAAGATTTAGTGCCGGCTGATTATGTTTTAACCCAAATCAATTTAATTGCTAAAGACTTGAAGATTCAAAAGATTGAAGAGCAGAGAAGATTTAACCGCCACGAATTTTGGCTTACCAAAGGAGAAGAAGTTTTAAGGGCAGAGTTTGTCTTTTATCCCTTTCTAAACATTGGAAAACCAGCGTTTTTAAAACAATTTGATATTAAAATTGATTCGCTGGAAGATATTTTAACAAATAAAATTCATGCAATTTTTGAAAGAATGGAGCCGAAAGATGTTTTTGACGTTTATTATATTTTACAAAGAAAGAAGACTAAATTTTCTTTGGTTTTGAGATGGGTAAAGAAAAAATTCGGCGTTGAAATAGACCCGGTATTATTAATGAGTAGAATTTTGGAAGGAGCCGACAGGTTGACTGAAATCAAACCCTTAATCTTAAAAAAGGAACATTATAAACCAAATAAAATCAAAGAATATTTTAAAAAAGAGGCCTTTAATTATTTAAAAAGAAAAATAACCTAAAGAAGTTATCCACATAAATCAGCGTCGTAATAAGTTATCCACAGGCGCGTGATTTTAAATTGTGCTATAATTGATATAATAAATAATTAACTATGGTTACTATTACTATCCCTAAAAATTTAATAAAAAATGATGATTTAATCATCTTGCCTCGAAAAGAGTATGAACGGCTTGTTGATTTTTGGTCAAACGCAGAATCTATATCCAAACACACTAAAAAGGCCGTTGAAAGGGGATTTCAAGAAATTGCCAAAGGAGAATTTTTAACTTCTAAACAAGTAAAAAATGCTCTGGGATTATAGACTGGCGCGGCAGACCTTTAAAAATATTAAGAGATTCCCCAAAAAGGAACGGGAGAAAATTTTTACTGTCTTAGAGGAAATGAAGACAGGTCCTTTTTCGGGTGATATTAAACTAATACAAGGAGAGGAAAATCTGTATCGGCGTCGGATAGGGAATTATAGAATTTATTTCAGGCCTATTAAATTACAGCATATTTTTGATATTTCTTTAATTGAACGCAAACAAAGTCATTAATTTATCGAAGTTGAACTTCAGCGTCGTAATAAGTTATCCACAGGCGTGTGACTTTTAAATATGCTATAATTGATATAATATTGATATAATAAAGAAACGATTCATCCACAGGGAGAAGTTGTTTGGCTTTTAATATTTGGTATAATAAAAAGTGAAAATAAAAAAAGGCCGACAAAATAAAGTATATAGTTGGAACGCTTACTAAGAAAGCAGTTCAACATTTTCAAGAAAAATACAGCATTGCTAGATTAGGAGATATTGGCTACGGTTATGTTGGTCCGAAGACAAGAGCAAAAATAAACGAAATTCTCGGTTTGTAAAGTATCAAATACCAAAAAGTTCCGCCTTAGCGGAATTTTTTGGTATTGTTACTATTAATAACACAATTATGATATGAGGATTGATTTTTTTGAACGGAACTAAGGAAGCCGCCCCGCCGCCGCTTGCCTACAAGTTGCCAGGTTTAAACCTAGGGCATCTTGATATAGGAAGTGCCTACGGAAGGACATAAAAAATAAAAAAACTTCGCCTGTAGAAAGCGAAGTGAAATTAATGAATATCATTTCTTCAGGGTAAACCTGAAAGGAATAATTACCCAAACAGCAACCGGCCCGTTATTCATCAAAGCCGGGGTAAAAACAAACTGCATTGCCGCTTTGGCCGACACCTCGTTAAAAATTTCGGCGTCACTCTTGGCTACCACGGCCTTGCGAGGCTTCCCTTCTTTATCCACCCAAATTTTCACCCAAACCGTGCCTTCCAAGCTGGCTCGGCGGGCTAATTCCGGATATTCCGGCCGGACAGACCTGACGACTATCGGTTCTTTTTCATACGGAACAAATTCCGGCGGGGACTCTTCTTCTACTTTCACTTCTTCTGGAGAAACAACAATTGATTCTGTCCCGCCGCCAGTAGCGGTAATAGGGCTAATGATACTGCCTAATTCCTTTTGAGTGGCGAAAATTTGCTCTGAAGAAACTTCAGCCTCAGGAACTGGCACTGGGATACCGACGCGGGGTTTGGCGACCGAACCAGCAATATTTGCTTGAGGCGTTTGAGCACCAAGCAGCGAAGGCGGGGGACCCAACTCGCTGTATTTGAGTATCCTCACAGTAACCATCGGCGCTTCTTCTTTTTGGAAAGCCTGAACAAGATAGTAGCTGCCAAGAATTATCAAATGAATAAAGATAGCAATGCCAAAACCGAACAAAAAATATTTTCGGTACACACGCTTCAGTTCCGGCGCGCCGTAAAGCGGTCTTTGACCAGTTTCTTGGAATTTACTCATTTCTCTTCCTCCTTCCTTTCTTTTTTTTGTTTTCAAATAGCTTTTACCCTACGTAACAACTGCGATAAGGTTAGCTCAATGTTTCATCGCCAAGGTGAGCATAGCAATGTCTTTTCTGAAGCTAATAAAAATTTCTCTCGGCGTCAAGCTAACCAAAACATTGCAATCGCAGTTGTATTACGGGGTTTAGATACCTGAATTATACCTTAATAAGATAAAATTTTCAAATCTATTAGGATGTCCTTTCCCTTCAATTTATTTATAATTTTTTTATGGATGTCTTGGTGTCCTTTATTGTTTTAATATTACTGATTCCGGTTGCTTACGGCGCTGTTATAGGCGCTCCCCTTATTTTTGCCCCCAAGAAAGCAATAAGAATTATGATTAAAGAGGCTAACATCAAAAACAACGAAATTGTCTATGATTTAGGAGCCGGGACAGGCCGTTTAATAGTAATGGCAAAAAAAGAATTTTTAAAAAATATTTATGGAATTGAAATCGCGCTGATAATTTGGCTGATTGGAAAAATCAATCTTTTTGTTAATAAAGTAAAGATATCCAACCTGAAACTGGGCAATTTTTATAAATCGGATTTTGGAAACATAGACATTTTTCTTTGTTTCTTGACGCCGAAAGCAATGAAAAAACTTAAAAATAAATTTGAAACTGAAACTAAAAAGGGTTCAAGAATTATTTCTTATGCTTTCGAAATAAACGGCTGGAAACCTAAAAAAATCATCAAAGAAAAAGGAATAGCGTCAATATTTGTGTATGAAATATAAAAATAACCCCGAAAAGGAATAATCGCTGTTTATCATTGGGCATACTAAACGAAATGGAACAAAGTAAGACATATTAAAGGTTGAAAATCCAATAATAATCTACCTTTAAAAGCGGGATAGACCGCAAGATTTTGAAATAAAAAAATTTTTCTTGACTTTAAAAATAAATGCGCTAGTATTATTTCATTAGTACTCTTTCCGCTAAAATCAAATATTGGAAAGAAAATCTTTTAAAAACGACCAACCCCTGGTCGTTAGTGTTTATTTTCACCCTTTTGGCAATGGGGAGTTTTGTTTTTAATTATCAGCAAATATCAGTCAATCGCCAAGGAGGTTTGGGGGGACCCTTGCCAAACCAAGACTTTAACAGCCAATCGGCCAGCCTGATAGGAAATTTAATTTACCCCCAAATATTTTTGATTGAAGACTACAAAAGTGAAATTTCTTTTGATAACAGCTCTTTAATAGATAATACCGGCCCTCTTGGCAATGTTATTTTTGAAAAAAACGGGATAAAAAGATACAAAGTTCAATCTCAGGAAACTCTTTATGACATTACCGAAAAATTCGGCATTTCTTTAAACACCATTTTATGGGCCAATCCGACAATAAAAAAGTCAATAAAAACCGGCCAAGAATTAATTATTTTGCCGGTGTCGGGCATTCTTTACCGAGTCAAAGAAGGAGATACGATAGAGAAAATTGTAGAAAATCACAATTTGGATATGGCGCTTTTTAAAAAATACAATCCGGATTATCAAAATTTAATTTCCCAAACCAATCAAATTCTCATTTTACCCAATGTTAAGCCGCAGGCCGGCAGTGAATTGGCCGAATTTTCAAACAGACTGCCCGACCTAAAAAACTATTTTATTATGCCAACCGTCGGCTGGAATTGGGGTCAACTTCACGACCAAAACGCCGTTGACATTGCTAACCGCTGCGGCACGCCGATTTATGCTGCAGCTGAAGGATTAATAACCGAAGATGTTCATAATGACCTTTGGAACGAGGGTTACGGAAATTATTTAGTCATTGAACATCCCAACGGCACCAAAACTCTTTATTCTCACACGGCAAAAAATCTTAAAACCATTGGCGATTATGTCAAACAAAAAGAAGAGATTGCCTTCATGGGCAACAGCGGCAACACTCACGGCCCAAGCGGCTGCCATTTGCATTTTGAAGTTCACGGCGCCAAAAATCCTTTCGCCATTAAATAACAGCAATCTCGGAAGCGGTTTTTGTAAGATTTTTGTTTTTTTTACCTTACCAAAATCCTCAATCTTGTAACATATGTTACAAGATTGAGGACAAAGGAAATTGTCTTTAGGGAGAATTCTCCTTTAGATTATCCTTCAAATCATTCCTCGGTTTTTAACCGGTACTGAAAAGCCTCAGCTAAATGTTCGGTTTTAATTTCAGGAATGTTTTCCAAATCAGCGATGGTTTGAGCAGTTTTTAAAATCCGATAGTAACCGCGCGCCGAAAGAAAAGATTTTTCCATAGCCTCTTTTAAAAATCTTTCCGCAGCATTGTTGAGATGAATTAAACTATCAACTTGTTTTGAAGACATTTCCGAATTGGTATGAATTTTAGGATATAAACCTTTAAATCTCTCTTTTTGAATTTGACGGGCACGGCTAACCATTTCTCTCCATTTTTTTTCTTTAGCAATGTCGCCCTTTTGCCTTAATTCTTCAATTTTAACCCGGGGAACTCCAATTTGGATATCAATTCGGTCTAATAAAGGGCCGGATATTCTTTTTTGGTAACGCAAAATTTCATAAGCCGTGCAGCGACAAGCTTTTTCTGAATCGCCGAAATAGCCGCAAGGGCAAGGATTCATTGCCGCCACCAGCATAAAGCGAGCCGGAAAAGCAACAGATTTTTTGCTTCGGCTGACATTAATAATTCCGTTTTCCAGCGGCTGGCGCAAACTTTCCAAAACATCACGGTGAAACTCCGGCAATTCATCCAGAAAAAGAACTCCCCGATGAGCCAAACTTATTTCTCCAGGTTTGGGATTAGCTCCGCCGCCGACTAAAGAAACTAAGGAAGCGCTGTGGTGAGGCTGACGAAAGGGCCGGTAATTTATGAAAGAATTTTCTGAAGTTAAACCAACAGAGCTGTAAATTTGGGTGGCTTCAATAATTTCTTCCAAAGACGGCGGGGGCAGAATGGAAATTAAAGCTTGAGCAAGCATTGTTTTTCCCGTGCCCGGCGGCCCGGTCATTAAAATATGATGGTTGCCGCTGGCAGCTATTAGCAGCGCCCGTTTGGCAAATTCCTGACCCTTGACATCACTTAAATTAACTAGAGCTTCCTGATAGCTGGGGATAACCTTAGTTGGCGGTTGAGGACTAATTTCTTTTTTAGCTTCCAAATGTTCAATTAAGGAAATTAAATTGCCCACAGGAATTATTTTTATTCCTTCAATAATAGCGGCTTCCGGCGCATTGACCGCCGGCAAGAAAAGATATTTGATTTTTTTCAATTTTGCCAAGCGGCTGATGTTTAAAGCTCCGTTTATTCGGCGCAAACTGCCGTCTAAAGAAAGTTCGCCTATAAATATTTTATCCCCTGTATCAAAGGGCCGAATTTGTTCACTGGCCAAAAGATAGGACAAAGCAATGGCTAAATCAAAACAAGAACCGACTTTTTTGATGTCCGCTGGCGCCAAATTAATGGTAATCCGGCGGTTTTCTTTGGTCGGCGGTTTAATCCCCGAATTTTTTAAAGCCGAATTAACTCTTTCTTTAGCTTCGGTAACCGCTCTGTCGGCCAAGCCAACTATATTAAACGAATGGAGACCGACATTAATATCAGCCTCAACCTCAATTAATTCAACATTCAATCCATCCAGCTCGGCAGAAAAAATTTTAGCTACTGTTTTGCTAATCACCTTTTTCTCTTTTACATTTTTGGCAAAAAATCGAAGCCGGTTCGGTTTTCAAAACTTTAAAAGAAATCAAAACTCCGCATTTTTCGCAAATGCCGTAATTTCCTTTCTTCATTTTTTGGAGAGCATTTTTAATATCTGAAAGGTTGTGTCGCAAGACCTCTCCAGCGCTTAAACGGCTGCCCGCTTCTTCAATTTCATCAGCTTTTTCCTCTTCCTGGAAACGATTTTTTTCGCTGCTAAAAACCGGCGGGACGCTTAATTCCTTAATTTGTTTTTCCAATTCTTCCTTTTCCGCTACTAACTTTCCCTCAAAAAATTTTATTTGTTTTTTGTTTAAAGCCATTTTTAAATAGTTAAAAAATCCTTCCCAGGATTAAACTAAAATTTTAAACTAACCTATATTTCTATATTTAAAGTTTTTTCAAGACTTCCCGAAAACCGTCGTAAGAGCTGCCAATGGCTAATTTATTGCCAACCCAAACGTAATTAATTGTATACCCTGGTTTGCTAAAACTTAAATAGCGGGCGTTTAAACTTCCAAACTTTATATTTTTCCAGACTTGAGCTTGGCCAAAATCAGCGCCCGTAGAACCGGTCCAGAAAAAAGAGGCTGGGTCCTTTTTAGTAATTGATTCAATTAAGGCTCCGTATTTTTTCTGCATTTCTAGAGAGTTAAACCCGGATTTTAGTTGGCCAACTACTCCCGGCCACAAGCCGCCTTTTTTGTCCCGATAAATATATAGCGAATAGTTATCTTCAAAAGAATTGGCTAAATCCGAGGGCCATTTATTTTGTTCCAGAAGGTAAGGGAAAGTAAGAGTGGAAGTTGATGAGGTGGCTAAAGCCGAGGGCAAAAGGACAATTTCAACAAGAAGCGAGGAAGTAGCTTCTTTAAACCAGCTTTCCAATCCCAAAAGTTCCAAGGGTTGCATGCTCAAAGTTTGGTCAGGCGGAGTTTTAAAAAGGGAAACGTGCCCCACTGGCGTCACTGGTTTTGCGGCTGGCGTGGAAGTTGGAGCGGCCGGCGGAGGTGGAGAAGACGGCGGGGTCACTGCCGGTTCAGGAGGAATTTTTTGGTTGAATAAAGGCGAAACAAAAGGATAAACTAAAAAATAACCAGCCGCGGCTATAGCCAAAATTCCCACAATTAAAATTGGTATCCAAAGAGGAAATTTTTTCTGAGGAGCGCTTGCTGGTAAAGGTATTTCCGGTGAAGGCATTGTTGGTGTAGAAGGGGCGGGGATGGGAGGCAAACCAATTTGGTCGGGTTGGATAATTTCTTCTTCTTTTACCGGCGCGGTAATCGGCTTGGCGGCGCTGCCGGTTTCTTTTAAAGATTGCAAATCCGAAGCCATAGTTCTGATATCGGCTTCTAGTTGGCCAGGGACGGCTAAAGGCGTTTCTCCTTCGCCGGTACTAATGAGCTTTTCTTTTTCTAAAGGATTTGGAATATCTTCGGGCATAAATTTATTATAGCATATTTGAAATTAAAAAATCAATTTATTTAAGAGAAAGAGCAATGTGGCCATCGGGTTCCACTCGAATAATTTTCGCCTTAACTGTTTCTCCTAATTTAACAATGTCCTCAACTTTCTTGGTATAGCCATTAGCCAGTTCTGAAATATGAATCATTCCGTCTTTGCCGCCGCCCAAATCAACAATGGCTCCGAATTCCAAAATTTTTATCACTTTCCCCTCCACTATTTCTCCCACTTGGTATTCCTTAATTATGCTTTTAACCATCTCGTAAGCTCTGTTAACTGCGGTTTTGTCTTGGCCGCCGACAAAAACTTTACCGCTTTGGTCAGTGTCAATGGTTATTTCTTTGCCGGCCGCAGCAATAATGCCTTTAATTGTCCGGCCGCCGGGACCAATAATTTCGCCGATTTTTTCAACCGGCACCTTTAAAACCAGAATCGTCGGCGCCGAAGGAGAAATTTGCGGTCGGGGTTTAGCCAAAACCTTATTCATAAATTCCAAAATTTGCCGCCAAGCCTTTTTAGACTGCTTTAAAGATTTTCCAAAAATTTCTTGGTTAATGCCGTCAATTTTCGTATCCATTTGAATGGCTGTAATTCCGTCTATCGTGCCGGCAATTTTTAAATCCATATCGCCGTAGTGGTCTTCTGGTCCCTGAATGTCGGTTAAAATTTTATAATTTTCCCTTTTTTCGTCAGTCATCAATCCCAAAGAAATGCCGACCGCTGGTTTTTTGATAGGCACGCCGGCATCCATCAAAGAAAGTGAGCTTGCGCAAACCGAAGCCATAGAAGAAGAACCGTTTGAAGATAAAGTTTCTGCCACTACCCGAATGGTGTAAGGGAAATCGTCTTTGGAAGGAATTAAATAATTTAAAGCCTTAGCCGTTAAAGCGCCGTGGCCAATTTCCCGGCGGCCGGGACCGCGGGAACGGCCGGTTTCGCCCACGGAAAAATTGGGGAAATTATAATGGAGCATAAAACGTTTATGACCCGAAGTTTCCATAGTTTCTACCAGTTGCTCGGCGCTCGGGGAGGCCAAAGTGGTAATGGCTAAAACCTGGGTGTCGCCGCGAATAAAAAGAGCGCTGCCGTGGGTTTTTTGGAAAAGCCCGACTTCGGCGTAAAGGTCTCGAACTTCATCAAGTTTTCGGCCATCCGGCCTTTTTTCTTTTTCTAAAATATTTTTATGAACCAAGTGTTCAATTTCTTCCTCAAAAAAATCTTTAGCTTGATTTAAGGATTGAGCGTTTTCGCCCGACTCAATTAAATGCTGGAAAAGTGAATTTTTAAATTCTTCTAGATTTAGATTTTTATCCTGTTTTTTTGAATCTTGGTAAAGAATTTTTTCCAAATCCGGTTTTACAAATTCCTGAACCATTTTTTTAATTCTAATATCCGGTTCTTTTGAACAAACTGCGGCTTTGATTTTTCCTTCGCTTTGGATAATTTTTTTCTGAAAATCAATCAGTTTTTGAATTTCTTCCTGGGCTTTTTGAAAAATATCAGCCACTTCTTCTTCGGAAGCTTCCTGGCCTTCAAATTCAATCATATTTATTTTTTTATTCGTCCCGGAAAAAAAGCCAACCCCTTTTTCGTCTGAAAGCGTCATTTTAACACCGGCCACGGGACCATTCCAAGGAATGTCAGAAATTGCCAAGGCCGTAGAAGCCGCTAATAAAGCAATGGTATCGGGGTCGTTTTTTTCATCGTAAGCCAAAACCGTGACCACGATTTGAACCTCTCGGCGCAAACGGTTGTCAAAAAAAGGCCTGATAGTCCTGTCAATCAAGCGACCGGAAAGAATAGCTTCATCAGAAGGCCGACCTTCCCGGCGGATGAAACGGCTGCCGATAATTTTCCCGGCCGCATAAAAACGCTCTTCGTAATCAACCACCAAAGGAAAATAATCAAGGTTTACGTCTTCGTGACCCATGACCACTGTTGCTAAAACCGCGGTTTGGCCAGCACAGCCAATGACCGCGGCGTTAGCTTGATGAGCCAAATCAGAAATTTCTAAAGAGATTTCTTCTCCTTGCAAACCGGTTTTAAAAATTTTTCTTTTGATGTCCATAAATAATTATTTTTGCCGCGTTTTTTTTGAGGTTTTGGTTTTAATACTCAAAAGTAATTTAGGCATGGATTCCAAATCAACAAAACGGTCAGCCACTTCTTTTAAGCGGCCGGAAGCGGTACGATGGAAAGCAGCTATTTCCACTTGCCGACCCAATCCCCATTTTAAATATTCAACCAAAGGAACGAAATCGCCGTCGCCGGTAACCAAAATAATCACATTCAAGGAATCAGCCATTCTAATAGCATCAACCGCCAAACCAACATCCCAGTCGGCTTTTTTAAAACCGCCGGGATAAACCTGTAAATCTTTCAGCCGCAATTCTAACCCCACACTTTGAAGAGCTTTAAAAAATGATTCTTCGCCAAAAGCGGTGTCGCTTTTAACCACATAAGCAACGGCCCTGACTAGTTGGCGGTCGCCGACTAAATTTTTTATCAGTTCTTTAAAATTAACGCGAGCTTGAAAAAGATTTTTCGCCGAATGATAAATATTTTGGACATCAATAAAAATCCCCACTCGCTGATCTTTATAAATATTAGTCATTAAACTTCTAACTCTAATTTTTTAACCATTTTTTGGTACCGTTCTTCATTGTGGTGATGAAGATAATTTAAAAATTTTCTCCTTTTGCCGACCATTGTTAAAAGGCCTCGGCGTGAATGAATATCTTTGGGGTGCTTTTTTAAATGGCTAGCCAAGGTCTTAATTTGCTGCGTCAGCAGGGCAATTTGAACTTCGGCCGAGCCTGTGTCTTTTGGATGACATTGATAACTGCCAATAATTTTCTGTTTTTTCTTTGTTGATAACATCAATAAAGACTATACTCTCTTTTTTTTTAAAAAGCAAGGGTTTTGAAACCTTAAAATATATTGATTTCGTAAATCAATATCTCAAAATTATATTGAAATTTAGGATAATTATTTTAGATTGGGGTTTAGTTTCAAAGACAATATAGTTTTAAAGACAATATTGGGGGGGGTCAATTATTGAAATGTTGAAATACTTCCGGAATTTTAAATGGGAAGTCTAAAAAGCGGCTTGAAAAAGTGTCGCAAAATGTTATAAATAAA
>PEUU01000023.1 GCA_002781185.1 Candidatus Jorgensenbacteria bacterium CG03_land_8_20_14_0_80_38_39
GAATCCTTGGGACGCGCTTCGCGCGTCCCGCATTTTGGCTTCCAAAAAACCGATGAGTTCCCTAATGGTGCGCGGGAGAGGATTTGAACCTCCACGGCCTTGCGGCCACAGGCACCTCAAGCCTGCTCGGCTACCAATTACGACACCCGCGCTTATAGAGTTCTATTTATTTTTCACTAATTTCACAACGAACAAATATTTTTTTATTAAAAAAAAACGGTTTAAGCTGGTCTGCCAATTTTTTGCCGGATTTTTTTTTGAGAAAGTTTTCTTAAAAAATAAAGTTTTGCCCGATGAATTTTTTTCGGCTGCTCCAAAATTTCTATTTTAGCAATCAAAGGTGAATGAATGGGATAAATTTTTTCTACCCCAATTTCCTGAAAGATTCCTCTCACCATTATTGTTGCTCCGGGTTCGTTGCCGTGTTTTCTGGCGATAACTATCCCTTCAAAAGGACTTGGTCGTTCCTTGCCTCCTTCTTTGATTCTTTCCCAGACCTTGATTCTGGCGCCCGGTTTGATTTTGTTTAAAATTTCTTTGTCCATAATAAATAATTTTAATCTAACAAGAAAATATTTGCAAATCAAGTCTTTGTAACGGCGCGGCGGTCGGCTCTAAAATCAAAAACCTTGCTGAATTCAATTCACGCAAGGTTTTTCTATTTTTTTAGGTCATCAATAATTTTTTTGAGATCATTGGGTAATTCAACTTCTAATTTTAAACGGCGGCCGGCAGTTTCCCCTTGAAAATTTTTTGGCGGCAAAGTGAATTCAATTGATTCGGCGTGAAGAAATTGCCGTTTTAAATTCCAGGGATTATTTTTCCGGCCGTAAAGCTGGTCGCCGACAATGGGATGGCCGCTGGCGGCCAAATGGACTCTTAATTGATGAGTGCGGCCGGTTTTTGGGCTTAATCTGACCAAAGAGAAAAATTCATTGTTTTTTTGGAAATAACGCAGGGTTTTATATTCAGTAATAGCCGGCTTCATCATTTTTAACTTTTTGCCAAAAACCGCCCGCTTGGTACTGCCGGATTTTAAACCAATCGGCTGAGCGAACAATCCCCTTTTGGGCATTTTGCCATAAACCAAAGCCAAGTAGGTTTTTTGGATTTGATGGTTTTGAAAAAGGTCTTTTAAATAGTCAAAGGCTTTTTGGTTTCGGGCGATAATTAAAACTCCGGAAGTGTCTTTATCCAAACGATGAACAATTCCTGGCCGAAAATTCGTCTGCTTGGCGTTTGTCCAATGGTCTTGTCTTGAGTTTGTTTGCCCTGAGCCTGTCGAATGGGCTTGCCCTGAGCCTGTCGAATGGGCTTGCCCTGAGCATTGCCGAAGGGTCGAAGAGTCGCCGACATTTTTAATTTCCGGGTATTTTTTTAATAAAAAATCTACTAGAGTAGGCTGTTTAGAAATTAGAAATTCGGATTTAGAAATTCCTGATTGTCCGTGGACAAGCAGATTTGCTGGTTTATTAACGGCCAGGAAATTTTCGTCTTCATAAATTATCTCCGGCATAAATTTTAAAAAGATAATCGGATTTCAATTTGCTTCTTCCCGCAAACCAAAAGAGAATTTTCTTTTTGGTAAATGGCGCCGGCTTCATTTTTAATTTGAATAAAATATAAAGAATTAGGTAAAAGGCCGAAAGCGGTGATTAACTTGTTATTTTTATCCAAATCATAAAAAGAGCAAGATTGTTTTTCAACGGTATTGTTTAAAACCGTCACAAAAAGTCCTTTATTTAAATATTGTCCGCCAGCAGCGTTGAATAATTTTTCATTGATGATTTTAGTGATAAAAAATGAAAGGCCGAGAAAGTTAGTGTTTAATTTTAAAGGCACTAAGCCGGTGCCGAAAAAATAAAAATTTGGAGAATCTTCTTTATTAAAACTTAAAATCGGTCTTTCATCAATAAAATTTCCGCTTGCCGGCAGGGCATTGTAAAAAGCCGAACCGATTAAAACTGTGGCTTCATCAAATTTAGCCGTGGGAGCTAAATTCAAATATTCTTGGAATTTTTTAACCGCTTCAAAAGTAGTTTGGTCGTAAATGCCGGTGATATCTTTTAAATTCAAACGGCCCTTTTGATAAAGAAAAACTTGGTTCATTAGAATCTTAGTGTCTTTAGAATTTAAGGAACCGTAAAATTTTTGCAAAGGAAAATCTTTTAATTTTAAAGCTTCTTCCTTGGTTAATTCAGGTTGAGGAACGGTTGTTGAAGTTGTGCTGGCCAGAAAAAAAGTGGAAGTAGCTGGAATTTGGTAAGTGGGTTCATAAAAATTAAAAGGAGCCGATTCGCCGGCGGGTTTTGTTTGCTCTTGAGTTGAGGTTTGAGAAGGAACGGTTTTGGTTTCTTCGGCTCCCGGAGATTTATAAAGTTTATAAAAAGGCGCAATAAAGACAAAATAAATAATAATAATTAAAACAAAGACCGTTCCGATTAACAAAGCCAACAATTTTAAAGGATTTGAGTTCATAAAGTTTGTGATGTTTGCTGAAAAAAGCCTGCCCCGTAGCGCCCTGAGCTTGTCGAGGGACTGCTACTGGGGTTAGAGCTCATTTTGCCTGCCCGCCAACCTGCCCACCAAAGCTTTAGCGTCGGAGGGAACAAAATTTTGCTTGTCCGTCCGATATTTTGACGGCGATAGCTATTTTATTCTAACAGATTTTTATATTTACTGACTATATCTTCCGTAATTTCATTTGCTACACATATATCGCGATAAAAATTTGCAGAAGGCCGCACTTTTCTTTCTAAAGTTTTATAATCGATTTCCAACAATCCAAATCTTGGCCAAAATCCCTTGTCCCACTCAAAATTATCCATAAGCGACCAATGTAGGTATCCTTTAACATCAACACCTTCACCGATTGCTCTGCTCACATTTTTAAGAGTTTCTAAAATAAACCAACCGCGTTTTTGGTCACCGGCATCTGCAAGGCCGTTTTCAGTAATATAGATTGGCTTATTATATCGCTTCAAATCCATTAAAACATAGTAAATAGCTTCGGGATAAAGTTCACGTCTCATGTCAGAAACTTTTTCATTTTCATTTTTGTTGAAACCATAATTTATGCGGTTATGAAGATAGTGGTTTAAACCGATAAAATCCTGATGGTTTTTTATCCGATTCAAAAAATAAAAATTCCGCCACCAGTCAATATTTTTTTTCAACACACGATTTATCAGTTTATTTTGATAAGCTTCAAAATAAGTATTATTTTTTGCAATTCCTATCTGGGCGCTTTGATTTAGTTTCTTAATAATTTTATATGCTTTACGGTGGGCCCTTATTAAATTGTGTATTACAAGCAAATAAGAGATTAAATTTTTCTTTTGAGGTGGCCATACGCCGGAAAGATATGAATACCTTGCATAGATTTCCGGTTCATTAAGCGTAATCCAAAATTTTACATCGCTACCAAGAGCATTAACTATCTTTTCGGTATAGCGAGCGAAATAATCTGGAATTTTGCCATACTGCCAGCCGCCTTTGTTTCTAAGCCAAATAGGAATTGGCCAATGCCATAAGGTCACAAAAGGTTCAATTCCAATCTCTTTCAAAGTAGTTATTACTTTTTTATAATGTTCAATTTCTTTTTCATTAAATTTACCTTCCTCTGGTTCGATACGCGACCACTCAATGGAAAAACGCGTAGCATTATGTCCGAGCTTTTTCGCAATTTTAAAATCCTCCTGAAAACGATTGTAATGATCACAAGCTCTGCCGGAAATAAAATTTTCTAATCCGTATTTTTCTACTAACCCTTCAGATCGCAAGTAATCAGTTCGTTTTTGAGATTTTTCCCATTCACTCCAATCATTGTAGTTGTTCCCCTCAACTTGATGACTGGCAGTAGCCGCACCCCACAAAAAATCTTTGGGGAAATTTATCTTGGTGTAATTTTTCATAATGTTTAAATGATTAAATCTTCTAATGAAATATTTAATGCTTTTGCAATTTTCTGTCTGGTGGTCATTATATCAAAAAGTTCGGACTTACTTCCAGCAGAATCCTGACTGACATTCCACGCGCCCCGCCACCCGCCTTCGCTAACGCTACGGCG
>PEUU01000034.1 GCA_002781185.1 Candidatus Jorgensenbacteria bacterium CG03_land_8_20_14_0_80_38_39
AAAATGCCTTCAAAATAGCGGAAAAATACCATGCCGAGGCGCTTTGCGCCGAGGCAACATCTTTCAATTTCGCTGAATGTAAAACTTGGCGGAGACGGGAGGATTCGAACCTCCGATACCATTTCTGGTATACCTGATTTCGGGTCAGGCCCGTTCAACCGCTCCGGCACGTCTCCAAATAAATTGTTTTATTTTAATTTAACATTTTTAGTGTTAAAATAAAAGCAATGAAACAAAAAATTATCCTAGGTATTTTAATCGCGGCAATAATTCTTTTGCCTCATCAACAAGCAAAAGCGGTTTCAGTTCTCAAACCTTTTGGTGGAAAAATAATGGTGGCTGTCTTCATCTCTCCTTCTCCCCCTGACTGTCCGGGAGGTTATCTTGTTGATGTCGGTTTTCCTGAACCTTTGACTATTTACATTCCTCCGGTGCCGCTGATAGCGCCGCCATTAGGACTTTATAGCTTCTATAATTTTTTTACCCCTGACGTTTGGGTTTTAGGTCTGGCTTCGCCGAAGCCGCTGGTTTGCTTCGGTTTCCCAATGGTAATTATGGGAACAAGTCCCTTGCCCTTATAAAAATGAGGCAAAAACTCGGCCAGCATTTTCTTAAAAATAAAGAAGCAATCAAAACAATTCTTCGGGCTCTAGAAGTTAAAACCAGCGATATTATTATTGAAGTCGGGCCGGGTCACGGCGAATTAACTCAACCGCTTGTTGAAATTTGCCGAAAAAATAAATGTCAAAAAGTTATTGCTGTAGAAAAAGATATAAAACTCGCCGAGCGGTTGAAGAAAAAAACAGAAGCCAATGTTGTAAGCGCTGATATCTTAAAAATCCTGCCTCAATTAAGCCAAAAATTCAAAGATTCAAAATTTAAAATTGTCGGCAATATTCCCTATTATTTAACCGGGAAACTTCTGAGAATTATCGCTGAACTTAAAGACAAACCGAGTTTAATTGTCTTCACCCTTCAAAAGGAAGTGGGTTTAAGAATCTGCGGCCAACCACCTAAAATGATCCGTTCGATAAGCTCAGGCTCATCCCGAGCGAGTCGAGGGATGAATCTTTTGGCCGCTAGCGTTCAATACTGGGCAAAACCAAAAATTATTGGCTATATTTCTAAAAAAGACTTTCAGCCAGCGCCGGAAGTGGATAGCGTAATAATAAAATTATTGCCGATTAACCCAGATAAAACGCGGATTGGGGCAGAAAAATATTATAAACTTATCAGAATACTTTTTAAACAGCCGCGAAAAACCATCTTAAACAATCTGCTTCTCAGTTTGGTTAAAGAAAAAAAATATCAAAAAACCGCAAAAATAAAAATCGCGGAGAAATTGAAAAGTATAAATATTGAACCCTTTCAAAGACCCCAAGATTTAGACATTAATCAGCTTATCACTCTTTCTCAAATATTGTATAATTAATATAACCCCTGACAGGGTATAATAAAACTAATGAAAAAGAAATATTTTTGGGGAGGCGCAATTATTATTCTCGGCTTACTTGGAGCGAGTTTCATTGTTTTAACATCCTCAAAAAATAAATCTCCTTCTCTAAATGAAATCAAAATTTCTGATTACAACTCCGATTTTTTTCAATTTGAAAGAAAACCGATTGCTCCTCCTTTACCTCTCGGCGTCAATCCTCTAGACAACGAGAAAAATCTGACGGAAAATCTGGCTAAAATCTACGCCCAGAAATTAGTCAAGCGCAATCCCAATGGACCGGTGAATAATAACAACCAATCGCAAATAACTGTTCCCTCTCAAAATTTAGCCCAAGAAGTTCTTCTTGATAAATTGAATCAAAAATTTTCTTTTCCTCAATTCAGCAGGGCGGATCTAAAAATAAATGAGGATAATTCTCTTTTGGGTCAACAACAATATGTGAAAAATCTTTGGGTTATTAGCCAAAAAAATTTTAGGGATTCTTTGAATCCCGATAGCAATATCAGGAAAGTGATTTTTAATTTCATTGACCAGAAAGACTCTCGCGATCTTCAAAATTATATCAACGTTTTAGCTCTTCAAATAAAAGACGTAAAAGATTTAGCTGTTCCTTCTTCTTGGGAAACTTTTCATTTGCAGGCGCTTAACCTTTGGCAAAAAGAATATACGATTCTTTCTTCAATTTTAAATATGGATAGCGACTCGCTGAAAACAATTTTAGCTTCTCAAGAATTGATTAATATCAGCCAAGAAGAAAGTGATTTAGGCGTTATTTTTATCCAACATCTTAAAGATTTAACTTATAAAAAATGAAGAAAAAATTTTTAAAAAGTTTGACTGGTTTTGTTCTTCTCACTTTTCTTGTTACCACTTTTCCTCTACCGGTGAAAGCGGACGATACTACCGCAGGTGTAGCGGCAAAATGTTTAGCCAAACTAGGAATAGAAGGATTAACTGACCTTTTGGGGCTCGGCGCCGGGACAGCCTTAGGAGGCGGTGTATCCGCCGCCGAAGCTGCCCTGAGTGTTCCGGTTAATGATGTAGGCGCTCAAATATTGCAAGGCCAACAAGTAGGGACAACTGTCGCCGCTGGAAAGGTAATTACTGTTCAAACATGTGTAGAATCTATAACCCAAATGCTTCTTAGGATTGCTTTTGAAGCTCTGAAAAAAAGAGTCTTTGATATGCTCGTTGACCGAACCATTCAATGGATTCAAGG
>PEUU01000008.1 GCA_002781185.1 Candidatus Jorgensenbacteria bacterium CG03_land_8_20_14_0_80_38_39
GGGGGCATAAATGAACCCGGGAATCTCGTTGGTTGCTGCTTTTCTCGTTTTAGGCAGCGTAAAGACAGAGACGGACAAAATAAAAGAGGAGTTCCGGCAGATAGTTGGCGACAAAACCGGGATTGACTCAATGATTGACGTCAATTATCGTAGCCACATGTTTCAGGATGCAATTCAAAGATTGAAAGAAGTAAAAGCGACCGAGGACCAATATTTTGTTTATGTTGATAGGAATTTCAAAAAACAATTCATTTTTGTTTGTTTCTTTGATAGCAAAAATAAAAAGGCGATTGAAATCGGCAGAGACCGCGTCTCCACTGGCAAACCAGACAAGGGAAAGGATTATTTTCTTACGCCCATCGGGATTTTTAAAAATTCCCTTGATAATTTCAGTTACCGAGCCTTGGGGATAAAAAACAGTAGAGGTTGGCGCGGTTTAGGCAGAAAGGGAAGCCGAGTTTGGGACTTCGGGTGGCAGAGAACCGAAAAAATTATCAAAGGAAAAAAACAGGAGTTTCTCATCCGGTTGTTAATGCACGCCACTGACCCGAATTTCGGCGAGCCGCGGCTTGGCAATGTTGATTCAAAAGGTTGCGTTAGGATTTCTGCTAAGCTAAATAATTTTTTAGACCGGTTCGGGCTGCTTGATAAAGAATATGAAGAAAACAATTCTCATAAAAATGTTCTCTGGCTTTTACGAAAAGACAGAGAACCCGTTAAGCAGCAGGGAGTTTATCTAATAGTAGGCGATTCAAGTGGCTGGTAAAACTTATAGACCTCAGCAAGTCTCTAAACTGCTCTTTTTATTTCCAAACTTACCCTGTATAACAACGGCGATAGGGCTTATTCTGCTTTGGCAGTCACTTCTGGTTTTTCTATTGTTTCTATAGTCTTTTTTTTGATAGCTTCTAAAATCTTTTTATCTTCCTTGAGTTTTAGCCTGGCATTTTCAAAACCGACGCCCAACTTTTCTCCTTCAAAAGAAAAAGTGGAGCCGGTTTTTTTAACCACCTCATACTTGATAGCCGCATTTAAAACATCGCCTTCATAAGAAATTCCTTCACCGTACATAATGTCAAATTCCGCGATTTTAAAAGGCGGGGCCACCTTGTTTTTAACCACCTTGGCTTTAACGCGATTGCCTATAGATTCTTCGCCTTTTTTGATTTGAGCCACCCGACGAATGTCAATTCTGACCGAGGCATAAAATTTCAAAGCCAAACCGCCAGGCGTGGTTTCGGGATTGCCCCAGAGGACGCCAATTTTCATCCGAATTTGATTGATAAAAATGACAATCGTCCCGGATTTAGCAGCAATAGCCGTTAGTTTTCTCAGGGCTTGGGACATTAGCCGGGCTTGAAGGCCGATGTGCATGGCTCCCATTTCGCCTTCAATTTCAGCCTTAGGCGTTAAAGCCGCCACTGAGTCAATAACGACGATGTCAATAATGCCGGAGCGGACCAGGCTTTCTAAAATATTTAAAGCCTCTTCGCCACAATCGGGCTGAGAAATAATTAAGTCTTTAACCTTAACTCCAATTCTTTGGGCGTATTCCGGATCAAGGGCATGTTCCGCGTCAATAAAAGCCGCTTTGCCGCCGCATTTTTGAACTTCGGCAATCGCATGGAGAGCCAAAGTTGTTTTTCCGGAACTTTCTTGGCCGAAAATTTCAATCACCTTTCCTTTGGGCCAACCGCCAACGCCGAGCGCTAAATCCAAAGAAAAAGAGCCGGTCGGAAAAGTTTCAACTTTAACATGCCGATTTTCATCCAGTTTCATTATGGCGCCTTCGCCAAAGCGACCTTGTAAAGATTCCAAAAGAGAATCAAGACTTTCTGATTCTGATTTTTTCTTTTCTGCGGCTTCTTTTTTTTTATTAGCGGACATTAATAAAAGAATTAGTGGAGGTGGCTAAGGGTTGATAAAAAATTTGTTTGGTAAAAACAGATTCTCGGCCGGGAATCTTTTTGGCTTTAAAAACCAAAACATTAGAACCTGGTTGAAGTTTGATAATTTTTTCAAATTGACCACTACTTTCAGAATAAACCGGTTCATCATTGATTGTCAATTGAGTGCCAGTTTGAATTTTGCCAATTATTTTAAACTCTTGACTGTTAACGACAAGATTATCGGTGACATTGCTTAAATAAATTTCCGGCCAGCTGAAAAAAGAAAGGGCTCTGATTAAAATATAACCCAGAATGAAAAGAATGAAAACAGCAACAAGAATTACCTTTTTATTAATTGCCGGCAAGGCAAAACGATTTCTCGGCAAGCGGTCTTTTTCGCCGGAATGACGAAGGGCTTGATTATTTTTTAAATATCTTTGCCAAAGCCCTTGGCCGTCAAGATTGAGAGCCTCGGCAATTTTGGTTAAATAGCCGTGAATATAAGGAGCCGACGGCAATTTTTCAAATTTTTCCTCAATAAAAGCCGTAAGAAAATTTTCCGGAATGCCGGTGGCTTGCGATAATTTTTCTATTACCCAGCCCTTGGCTTTTAATGATTCAACTATTAAAGCGCCTAGACTTTTATTTTCCTTTGTCTCATTCATAGTATTTTGAGATTGTTGAATAGTTATTCATTAGAGATCCCTCGCTGATGCTCGGGATGAAAATGTTGAATAGTTATTCAACATTTTCATTTTATAAAAACTTGTCGCGGTTTGGCGCCTTCGCCGGGCCCGATAATTTTCTTTTCTTCCATTATATCCAAAAGTCGAGCGGCTCTGGCATAGCCGATTTTTAGCCGTCTTTGAAGCAAAGAAGCCGAAGCTTTTTTGGCGGCGTGGACTGTTTCAACCGCGACTTCAAAAAGTTCATCATCAATATCTTCCTCGCCTTTTTCTATTTCTTCCCAATTAATTGATAAATTTCCGCTGTTATTATTAAATTCCAGTTCTATTTCTTTAGTTTCGGGATTGTTTTCAATAATATAATCAACTACTTTTTTAATCTCTTCTTCGGAAATGAAAGCGCCTTGAATTCTTCTTGGTTTTGATAATTCGCCGGAAATAAAAAGCAAATCGCCGTTGCCCAAAAGTTTTTCCGCTCCGGCACCGTCTAAAATTGTCCGGGAATCAATCTGACTGGCAACTTGTAAAGCAATCCGGCAGGTGATATTGGCTTTAATTAGACCCGTAATAATTTCTACCGACGGCCGTTGAGTGGAAACAATTAAATGAATGCCCGTGGCCCGGGACATTTGAGCCAAACGAATAATTGAAGCTTCCACTTCCCGGCCGTAAGAAACCATCAAATCCGCCAGTTCATCAATGATAATTAAAATGTAAGGGAGATAATGATTGGGCAGCTTGTTATAGCTTTTTATATCCCGAGCTCCGGCTTGAAGAAGATTTTCATAGCGCTTATCCATTTCTTGAATTGCCCAACGCAAAACGCTCATTGCCTTTTTAGGGTCAGTGACAACCGGAGCTATTAAATGAGGCAAACCATCATAAACAGAAAGTTCCACTCTTTTGGGGTCAATTAAAATTAAACGCAAAGTCTGGGACGCATTTTTGTAAAGCAGGGAAATTAAAAGCGAATGGATTAAAATTGACTTACCCGCCCCTGTGCTGCCGGCAATCAGCATATGCGGCATTTTATCAATATCGGCAAAAATTGGTTCGCCATTAATATTTCTTCCTAAAGCAAAAGTTAAGGGACTGCTGTTTTTAAATTCCGGGTACATTAAAAGACTGCCTAATCTGACTAAAGCCGCTGATTTATTCGGGACTTCAATCCCAACCAATGATTTGCCGGGGATGGGAGCTTCAATGCGGATAGGATGGCTGGCCAAAGCTAAAGCCAAGTCTTGATTGAGAGCAGTAATTTTGGAAAGTTTTACTCCTTCGGCTGGTTTGAGAGTGTAACGAGTGATTGTCGGACCAACGGTTATTTCCCCCATTTCTACCGGAATACCAAAACTTTCCAAAGTTCTTTTGATAATATTGGCGCCGGCCTGCAAATCGCCGCTAGTCGGTTTTTCAACACTGGTTATTAACAAAGATAAGGGCGGAGCATTATAGCTTCTTAAATATTTGACCACCCCTTGTTCAATTTTTAGCGTTTTGGTTGTTGGTTTTTCAATTTTCATGTCCGAGATTTTTTCGGTTTTGGGTTCTATTGGCAAAGGAGGTTCGGCTGGTTCGTTAATCTTTAAAGGTTCTTTGATAGTTATTTCGTCTTCGGCTGGCGTTTTTAAGTCGGTTTTTTGCCGTTTGGGCAGTCTTAAGGGTTTATTAACAACAATGAGAAAAGAAATAAAAAGCAAAGCCGAAGTTAAAATTAAAGAAACCGGCAAGCCAAAAGGGGTTCTGATGGCGCCGACCAAAGAACCGGTTAAACCGCCGCTGCCCGGCGAAATTAAATCAATAAATCCTAAACCGGAAATTAAAAACAAAACCCCGCCAATTGAAATTAACAAAAAAGAGCTTCCCGCTGCCTCGCCAATAAAAGACAAAGCGATTAAAAAAGAAATTGCCGGCAGAAGATAATAACCCCACCCGAAAACTTTTTTAAAAGCTTGGAAGAAAAAACTGCCGGCTGGTCCGGCTTCTTGAAAACCGGCCAAGATAAAAATAGCCGCTAAAGTTAAAAAAACAACAGCCAAAATGGTCCTTCTCACTTTGGGATGCAATTTAAGTTCTTTTTCAGAAACCAACCTTGGGGACGATAATTTTTTAGCCATATTATTGTCTACTTACATTAAAAACGAAAATTCGTTAAAATTCAAGAAGGACTTGATTAATAATTAAAATTTATGGCTTTACGGCGTTTAAATAAATTTTCTATTTTTAAAGCTTATGATATTCGCGGCCTTTATCCAAGTCAAATCAATGAGAAAATCGTTTCTCAAATTGTTTGGGCGTTAATAAAATTTTTCAAAGGCGGCCGATTAATTATTGCTCACGATGGTCGTTTGAGTTCCCCTTCTTTATATCGGACGGCGGTCAGGGAATTTAAAAAAACTAATAAATTTAAATTGGAAAAAATTGGTTTAAGCACTACGCCGATGTTTTATTTTTTAGTCAATAAATTTAAAGCTAGCGGCGGCATAATGATTACTGCTTCTCATAATCCAAAAAATTACAACGGTCTGAAAATTGTTGACAAAAAAGTCCAAATGATAAACGGCGAAAAGGTGATAAAAATAATGAAAAAATATGAATAATAAATATTCAAATCTTTATATTAAATTCCTTCAGAAGTTTATTGATATAAAAAAACCAATCCGGGTGGTTTTTGATTGTTTCAACGGCTCAACCGGTCCAGTGCTTTCTCAATTATTCAAAACCCACAAGTTCCTAACCAATAAACTTATAAACTCTAGGCCAGATGGTCGTTTTCCTGGCCATGGTCCCAATCCGCTGCTTAAAGGCAAAATGCGACAGCTAAAAAAGGAGGTGATAAAGAGCAAAGCAGATTTAGGCGTTGCTTTTGACGCTGATGGCGATCGGGCGTTTTTTATTGACAACCTTGGCCGGCCTCTTCCTTCGTACTTAATGGCTTACCTTTTATTTTTATTCCTTCGGCCGCCATTTGTCGTTGACAATTTAATTTTTGAGTCTTTAAAAAGCTGCGGGTTTTTAGAACAAAATAAAAGGAAAATTTTTATTTCAGCGGTCGGCTCCTACTTTGTTAAAAAATTAATGAGGCGAAAATCAGCCGATTTTGGTGCTGAATATTCGGGCCACTATTATTTTAAGATAAGCGATTCTGGTCGGGGGATATTATCTTCTTCTCCAAACAAATCTGAATTTTATTTTGATTCTGGAATTTTGGCAACCATCAAAGCCCTAAATGCTGTTTCCCGACTCCCTTATTCTTTAGCAGATTTTTATGATTTATCGCCGGAATTTTATCTTCAGGAAAAAGACATTAAAACCATTAATCCGAAAGAATCATTAAGGATTTTATTTCAAAAGTACGGCCCAAAAGCCAAAAGAATAAAAAAAGGAGACGGTTTGACATTTTATTTTGAAAAAGCCTGGCTTAATATCCGACCGTCCAATACTGAACCAATTCTTCGCTGTGTTGCCGCTAGCCAAAACAAAAAGAGCCTAAAATCCATCAACGAATAACGAATCAATACGAATATACGAATATTTCTAAAAATTCGTCATTCGATGATTGATATAAAAAAATGGGAAAAGCTGAAAAAATTGAAAAATCAGGAAAAGCAAGAAAAGTCAAAAAAACCGATAAACCCGATTAACCCGATAAACTCGAAAAACCCGATTGATAACCCGATAAACCCGATAATGCGATGAAACCTACCTCGGCATTCTAGAAATAAATGTTTAGAAACAGAATTTAACCAATTTTGGTAAAAATCCCAAATTTGTGTCGCAAAATATAAAAGCTGATAATGCGATGAAATCTGGCTATTTTTACGATGTGTCGCAAAATATAAAATTTTTTGGAATTGCCTCAGAAGCCGATAATGCGATGAAATCTAGCGTTTTCAGCTTTTAGCAATTTTTGATGCCAAAAATGTTTCACTAGAAACATTTTTGACATCAAATTTTAATAAATTTATTATTTTTGATTATTTTTTTGTTTTTGAAATAAAAAAATAGCTAAAAAAATAAAAAATATTAAAATCCAACCCAAAAGTTCAATATAACTATTTTGCCACCAATTAATCCCTTGAAATTTAATAAGGTCTTTAAAAGGCCAAAAAATATTACTGGTTCCGCTATAATGAGTGGGAATATCAATTAAAATATGAACTAAATAAGGAAAAGATAAACGGATTTGTTTAAAAATTAAAAGAATTAAAAACACGACCAAAAAACCGAGAAGACTATGAGCGCTATGGTAAAAATTCCAAGATTTATCTAATCCAAAAAAGCTTACTGCTCCAATAATATCCGGCAAGCCGCCAATTAAACCAAAAAGCCACCAATTTTTAAATTTAGGCGCAATAATGATACCAGTGCCAATATGAAATAAAATACTCATTTAAAATATTTAAAAATATTAAATGTTATATAATTAAATGTAAGAATTCCCAACATTGTTTACATTCATTCTCAGGCAAATTGCTTTTCAGAACCAGAATATTTTTGTTCCAGCGACAAAAATTTCTTCTCCCTCGTCATCCTGGCTCTTTGCTTCCCTCCGAGACCAAGCCTAGGATGACTGCGGGATGTTCTTCAAAACAATTTGCCTGAGAATATAGATATTCAGCAGAAAATCTTTCTGAACCAGTATTATCGGAGCAATAGCCATAAATTACCGAGCGAAGAGGAAAAAAATAGGAAAATATTGGTGTTTGAATCCCGAAGCGAAGCGAAAGTTGAGTTCAATATTTTCCGTTAAGCTTCTGACGATAAGCGAGGATAATTTATCTATTGTGAAAATGACTGGTGAGAAAAGATTTTCTGCTGTAAAACGTAAACAGCGCTTTATATTCTTACAAATTAAATATAAGAAATTGTAGTATTATTTACAACTCTAATTAATAAAAATTAATGACTCAAAAATCAGAATTAGGAAAATTGGGTGAAGATCTGGCTTGTGAATATCTTGTGGAAAAAGGTTATAAAATTGTTGAAAGAAATTTTAGGGAAACTTGGGGAGAATTAGACATTATTGTCAAATCTCCTGATAAAACCTTGGTTTTTATTGAGGTTAAGACAATGCGGCCTTATAAAAAATTAGGGCTTAAGCCAGAAGACCAGTTAACCACAGCCAAAAAGAAAAAACTCCAAAAAACCGCTCTTTTTTACGCCAATAGTCATCCGGTTTTAATTTATAAAAATAAGGGCTGGAGAATAGATTTACTTGCCTTGACACCTAATGATAGAAATTGCGTAATAAATCACTACCAAAATATTTAAGTATAAAAATCTATTTGCAATTATTAACCAAAGATAAATTAAAACTCAAAAATCACCCCGAAAAAATCTACTTCGCAAATTAACGGGACAAGAAGATTTTAAATTTTTCGGGACATTTTGATGCTTCGACTTTACTCAGCATCAATCCTGAACTTGTTGAATGGATTGATGCTTCGACTTTGCTCAGCATCAATCCTGAACTTGTTGAATGGATTGATATTTACATTCTACATTTATGTTTTTGTAATTTTGACTTTGGAATTTGAAAAAAGAATATCCGAAATAAGCTGAGCGATTTTTTTCATTTCCTTTTCTTTCATTCCTCGGGTAGTAACTGCCGCTGTGCCAAGACGAATCCCCGAAGGGTCTTGCGGGTTCCGGCTGTCGTAAGGAATCATATTTTTGTTGACAATAATTCCCCGCTGTTCAAGTTTTTCGCTGGCTTCCTTTCCGCTTACGCCGGCCGCGAATGTATCCACAAGGAAAAGGTGCGTGTCCGTGCCGCCGGAGACAATGCGCCATCCCCGTTTTCTCAACTCTTCAGCCAGCGTTTTTGCGTTTCTCACAACTTGCCTCGCATATTTTTTGAACGCCGGTTTTGAAGCTTCATCTAAAGCCACGCCAATAGCCGCGATTTGGTTTAAATGAGGGCCGCCTTGAACACCCGGGAAAACAGCTTTGTTTATTCTTTCGCTGAACTCTTTTCTGGAGAAAATCATTGCCGCTCTCGGACCTCGCAAAGTTTTATGGGTAGTTGTCGTAACAATATCAGCGCAAGAAAAAGGCGAGGGATAAACCCCAGCGGCAACAAGCCCGGCAAAATGAGACATATCAACCATTAGAATTGCTCCGGCTGCCTCAGCGATTTTTTTAAACTTTCTAAAATCAATAATCCGGGAATAAGCAGTGTAACCCGCCACTATTAATTTTGGCTTTTCCTTCTTGGCTAGGGCTAAAATTTCATCGTAGTCAAGCTTCTCGGTTTTTTTGTTCACCCCGTAATAAACCGGTTGCCAAAGCTTGCCGCTAAGGCTGGCTTTATGGCCGTGGGTTAAATGCCCGCCCATGTCCAAACGCAAACCCATTATTTTTTCACCCAAAGGCACAAGGCCTAAATAAACCGCAATATTAGCTGGTGAACCGGAATACGGCTGAACATTAACTGACCATGTCTTTGACGAACACTTAAAAAGTTTCAGAGCCCGCTCTTGAACTAATTTTTCCAGCTCGTCAGCTACTTCATTGCCGCCATAATAGCGTTTTCCCGGATATCCCTCGGCATATTTGTTAGTAAAAACCGAACCTAAAGCTTTAAGAACTTCCGGCGAAACATAATTTTCCGAAGCAATTAAATTAATTGTTTCTTTTTGTCTTTTGGTTTCTTTCCGAATCAGATTTTCCAAAACTTTATCAATCATTAGTATTAATTTATGATAAAACCCCTTCAAATGCCAGCGCTAAAAATGGAAGTTAAGTAAGAACCGATTTTTTGACCTCATTAGACAGGGATAATTTTTCTAGAGAAAAAATTTTAGAGAATTTCCCTTGTCCTCAATCTTGTATCATATGATACAAGATTGAGGACTGAGAAAAATGAACAAAGATAAAGATAAACAACAAAGAAGATGAAAAAAACTAGAAAATAGAAAGTAGATAGAAAGCAGAAAATAAAGAGTAAAAAAATAAAGGGTAGAAGATGGCGAAAAAAGCTGAATAAAGCAAGGCTGATAAGAAAAAATTTCTGTTCTAGATGGTTCTAGATGGTAATCAATACTTTAAAAACTTGCCTTAAGGATTTAAAAGTTTGTTGATATCTTCCAGGCCTTGAACCTCTTTTTGAAGGTCAGAAGAATCGTTGCTAGAGGTGGAGCTAGGGCTAGTGGTAGTAGCCAAACCCGGAGAAGAAGTTATTGGTTTAGAGGAAGAAGAAATTTTGGCCGGCGGATTTTTTTCTTCCGAAGAAGTGCTTTGAGAAGAAGTGACGGCAGTGACTGGAGGAGACGTTGATTCTTCTTGAGAAGGACGACTGGTCGGCTGACTGGACGGCGCAAAAAGAAGAGGAAAGTAAAGCGTTATCACCCCCATTGCTAAAAGGAGAGCCACAATACTGACAAAAAATTTATTTTTTTTGGGCATTTTAAATTAAACGATTTTGGGCGAAAGCTCCTTCATCAAAAATAATTTCCAGTTTTATCATTTGGGGAACATTTTTTTGGGGAATCCAAAGATACTTTTGAACTTTAATCAAATCAAAAATTTCTTTGGTCAATTTTACATCTTGAAGGCAGTAATTTTTCAATTTCTCCATTTCGCCTTTTCGGTAAAGATCTATGGCCTCCAAGCCGCTGCCGTTCTTGCCGCTTCCGACATTAGCTTGAGCCAAGATGTTTAATCCGACCCGCCGGCCCAATTTTTTTTCAATTTCTTCTAAAATATCAAAATGGGGAATGGCTGACAAATTGAAAGGTAAATATTTTTCCAAAACCGGGACATCAAAATGTTTGCTGGAAAAACCAATAAGCAAACGGGCTTTTTTAAAAAGATCGTTGATTTGAGAAAATTCGTTTTCGTCAAAAATGAAATATTGATTTTGTTCGTAAGAATAAGCGCCAACCACTGAAACTTCTAATTTTTTTACATTTTTTTCTCCGCCCACATCGGCAAAAGAATTTTTAGTTTCAATATCAAAGACAATTTTATCAGCCATAGGAAATAAAAATTTTAAACGTGCCGGTCAGCTACATTAGAAGCCGCGTAACTTTCGGGTTTGGTTTTGACGTTGAAATTATGAGCTCTAATTATGCTTACCACTTCTTGGATTAAAACTTTGCTTTTGCCATTTTCACCGATATCAGCATGAATTTCAAAATCAAAATCCGGCGCCGAAGAATTTTTTAATTCCATTAAAACTTCCTTGGCCACTTCTAAGGAAAGTAAAACCTCTTTGATAATCCGGTCGCGAAGAGTATGAAATTGTTTTAGTTCAATTCGCCGCCAAAAATAACGGCCGCCGTTGCCAACGCGGTGAATAACAACGGCCGTAACAAAATCCGCGGATTTGTCGGCAAAAAGTCCGGAGTCGGTGCCAATAATTATTTTATAAAGACTCCCTAAATCAGCCTTCATAAAGCCGATAATTTCTTTAACCACTTCCTCGGTATTTATTTTCAGACCAGAAGAATTATTAAACATAAAACCTTATTGTTAGAATTATTGATTTTTTGGTTTTTGTCAAATAAGATATTGACAGCGGTTAAAAATTTAAATCTCATTTTTTGGTGGACGATGGAAGATTTGAACTTCCAACCTCCTGCGTGTAAAGCAGGCGCTCTAACCATTGAGCTAATCGTCCTTGGATTCTCTGAACTACCTCGCCTATTCTTGTGCGCTTGGTAGGGATCGAACCTACGACCCTCGTCTTATAAGGACGATGCTCTACCACTGAGCTACAAGCGCATTTCGACGGAACAGGTAAGGCAGCGTGCTTTAGCCATTAAGCTACTGACCCCTCAGCGGCTCTTTAATAGGGTAGTTTCCGAACTTATTTTATTGCTATTGGCTTTAAATTAAAAGACTTGATAATTTTGTAAAATTCTTCCTGTTCCAAAGTTTCTTTTTCAATAAGAGTTTTGGCTAGGGTATCTAAAATTTTTCGGTGTTCGGAAATTATTTTTTTAGCCACGCCAAGAGCTTTTCCAATAAATTTAGCGATTTCCTGGTCAATTAAAAAAGCCACCTTTTCTGAATAATCCTTTTCCGTGGAAATTTCCCGGCCTAAGAAAATCAATTCTTGAGTTTTGCCGAAAGTCCGCGGTCCCAATTTTTCGCTCATTCCGTATTGAGTCACCAATCGTCGGCTCAATTCTGTGGTTTGACGCAAATCATTGGCCGCGCCGGTAGAAACATCTTTAAAAACCTCCTGCTCCGAGACATAACCGCCAAAAGCAATTGCCAGTTCATTCAAGAATTGAGTTTTGGTTTTAAAATAAGAATCCTCGGTCGGCATTTTTAAAGTATAACCGCCGGCCATTCCCCGGCTGATAATGGAAACTTTTTGAATGGGGTCAGTGTCTTTTAATCCAGCCGCCATCAAGGCATGCCCGGCTTCATGATAAGCAACAATTTCTTTTTCTTTGGGAGAAATAACCCGCGATTTTCGTTCCGGACCCAAAAGAACTTTTTCAATAGAATTAAAAAGGTCTTCCTGCAAGATTACTTTTCGGTTTTGACGAGCTGTCAAAATAGCCGCTTCATTGACTAAATTAGCCAAATCAGCGCCGGAAAATCCCGGAGTTCGAACAGCCACGGTTCTTAAACTAACAGTTTTGTCCAAGGGTTTTCCTCGAGCGTGGATTTTTAAAATTTCTTCTCGGTCATTAATATCCGGCATATCCAAAATAACCCGGCGGTCAAATCTCCCGGGTCTTAAAAGGGCCGAGTCCAAAATATCCGGTCTATTTGTAGCCGCCACCACAATAACATTATTATCTCTTTCAAAACCGTCCATTTCCACCAAAATTTGATTAAGAGTTTGCTCTCTTTCGTCGTGTCCGCCGCCCAATCCTGCCCCTCTTTCCCGACCAACCGCGTCAATTTCATCAATAAAAATAATGGAGGGGGCCGCTTTTTTGGCGTTGGCAAAAAGATCCCGAACCCGACTATTGTGTAATAAAATTGGTTTTTCGCCGCCAAAAAAAGCCTCATTTTCACAGCCGCAAAGGTCGTAAACATAATCGTCGTAGGGTTTTTTAATAATCTTGCTAATAATTGGCTTTTTCCACTGATACGGCAATTTCATTTTCTCTCTAAATGGATGCGATGTTTTACTAATCGTTAATCTCCAATATTTGGTTTCGGGCAAGGGCTTTTTTTTGATTATCCGGCCAGCCGGAGAAATATTTTGACCAACGCCAACCTGAAGGCCGTGCATACTACAAAGCCAGACGAGTTCACGAATCAGTTGCTGACTGACCGAGGAAATAATAAGTTTGCCTTCTTTGGAAGTATAACCATCGCCTCGACTGTAAGCGTCTAAATAACTCAAGAAATATTCTTGAGGCAATTCCCAAATAAAAGCTGGCAAATGTTTATTATGACTACTATTGCCGCAATATTTCTCAAAAAATCTTGCCACTATCGGTGAACTAACAGTAATCCGCAAAGAATTGGTCTCGGGAATATCTTTTACAGCCGGTTCAAGATGAAAGTTTTCTTTAATTAATTGAATACAATCTTTATGTAAGTCTTTTTCATGAAGACCGAAGACAAATTGAGTATAATATTCCGTTGTCCGGCCCTCGGCAGTGTAATATCCCAAAAGTTTCATTAATCCCGGCGTTATTTTTATTTTAGCTGGAGTATTATTAGTAAAAACATTGGCGCTGAAAAATCGCGGTTGATGATGGCCCAGTTGCCAATTTCTCACCGTTGCTTGAGAAACTCCGATTTCTTTTCCAATAGCGACCTGACTTAAAATTGGCAGTTGTTCTAAAACAAAATTATACTTCCGTTGTTCTTCATAAAATCTTTTATCAAAAAGATCTAATTCCAAATTAACAGTTTGGGGAAATTGATGAGCTCGGATTTTATGGGTAGTCCCAAAATTAGGAACAAATTCACTTCTTACTTTAAAAGGTAAATTAATCAGAATATCGCCAGGTTTTAATTCGCTTGCCTTTTTGGCTTCAATCATATTGCCGTTTCTTACAAAAATACTGTGATCGCCGGTTGTTCTGATCAAACCGCCGCGATAATAGATTTCGTAAATCTCATTAATTTTATGGCGAAAGACCGACTGAATATTTGTCCATTGACTGCCGCCAAAAAATCTTTTTTTAACTGACTTAGCACCATAAAATTTACTAGTTAAAGGTTGGAATCCTAAAGTTTGAACATTATTTACCGGTTTAACAAAACCCGATTCTTTTTCTCTATAGTATTGGTCAACAAATTCTTTAATGGGTAAAAGTTTTATTCCCCCGGAAGTTTTAAAAAGTACCGGCGTATCACCTGTTACCGAAGCGCCGACCCCAACGAACATTTCTACAAATTCTGAAGCCGAGATATGAAAGAAAGGGACATTACTTTCACCGGCAACTGCTCTTGCCAGTAACGTTTTCCCGGTGCCGGGCTGACCCATCAATAAAACTCCCCGGGGAATGCGGGCGCCGATTTCCAGAAATTTTTTCGGATGACGCAAAAAATCAATCACTTCTTCTAAATCTTCTTTCGCTTCTTTAAGGCCGGCCACATCTTTAAAAGTGACAGCGTCTTTAGGATTGGCAAAAAGCCTTAAATTAACTTTGCCGAAAGTAAAAGCCTGGTTAACTCCGGTTTTGGCTTGTCTGAAAATCCACCAAAAAATAAAAACCATAATAATTAAAGGTAAAAGCGTGGGGATAATAATCCCCAGCCAATATTTAAAGCCGCTCTCGCCTTGAACTTTAAATTCCACCTTTTGCAAGGCCTGAGAATCAACGCCGTAATTGTGAAGAGTTTCAATCAAACCGGCCTCACTTTCTTTTTGAGAAACAGCTTTGGAGTTATCGTTTAAAACAATTTGTAAATTATTGCCGCTGACAGTGATGTTTTTAATTTCACCGGCGTTAATCATTTTAACCACTTGGTCAATGCTCAAATTTTTGACATTAGCTTGGTTGGTTTCGGCAATTAAAGAAAAAACAAAAGCCACGGCAAATAAAATGCCGATAACTAATAAAATATTTTTGGAAAAATTTTTCATAAGTCTATTTATTAAGAATATAATATAACTAAATTTTTAAAAAGGGCAAACCCCGTCATACATCAGACTTATCGCAGTTGTTACACGGGGCAAATAAAATCCCGCTATCTTAGAGACAGCGGGTTCCAATAGGGTTCAATATCAGACGTGGATAATTTCTCCTCTCATAAAGGCTTCTTTAATTTCAAGAAGCTTTTTAGTGATGTCTTCAATTTTCATCTCTTTGGTTATGACCAGAGAAGGAGCTTGAGGATATTTCTTCTTATGCCTTTCCCGGCCGGCCAAACTGCTCTTAATTGATACTCCCATTTTAAAAAAGAATTCATTTTCCTCACTAAAAAAAGTGCCGTAGATATCTGCTCCTCTATGAATATCTGAGTAGCTTGGAGCTCGGAAGCAGTCCTGAAGTTCTCCTGTTTGAACAAGACTTTTCATTGCCTCCAAGGCTTTTTCTTCATTCATAAACCCCAAAATTCTTTTTGAAATTTCCCCGCGGATAGTTCTTTCAAGGTCCATCTCGCTGACAATATTAACTGAAAAAGGACTTTGAGGTAAATCAATTCTAGTGAAACGGCTGGAACTTTGAAGATTTTTTACGCCGTAAGAAATGTCAAATTTTTGGTATAAAGGCTGGCCGGTTCTCCTAATAATTAACTTGAAAAACAAGGAAGCCGGCTGGTTTCCGACCAGGAATTCATAGGAAGAAATCAGGCCTTCATTTTTCAGCCTTTTTAGGACTGCAAAAATTTTATTCTTGTAGTCCTGGACAATTGGAATTGGCTTAAAGGGAATCATTTTATCTCCTTTTTATTCGTTAATAATTGACAATTTACCGAAGTTAATTCTAACAGAAATTTAAAAAAAGTAAAGCCCTGGTAAACAGGGCTTTTGGTGCGGTTCAACACTTCTTCAGGAGATTAACCCTCACATTTTCGGAGAGACGAGAACCTCCCCTTTTTGTCTTCTGAATGCTACGGAGAATCTCTTCCGTGGCTTTTGCTGCTCTCGTCATCTTCTGATTCTGACGACAGACATAGTTCTCGGCTTCCTGCCGAGGGAAAGTCAGCTGTCGCCTTAGCTCTGGAATGTTATGGCATTTGTAGCAAATCGCTACAACAACGAACAACGCCGCCTTGCCATCAACCTCACTACGGATGCCCAAAAAATTTCCGCAACGGGCATAAGTGCCATCTCTTCTGAAAACTGGCTTGCCCCGCCAGTCTATGAGAATTTTGGCAATTGGCTGAAACTTCTTGGCGCACCGGTAACATTCAATGGCTTCCCCGTCCAAGGAGAAGCCTATGCCCACTTCTTGATCTTCAAGAATTGGCAAAAGTTCCTCCGGGGTCACTCCAGAGGACTTCCCGGTCTTTTCTTTAATTTCCTTAAGGGAAATCAAAGCTAGCCCGCCGTGCTGGCGCCATTCTTGGTAAGCATCCTGAGTCAATAAAATATTGTTTTTCTCCATCCACGCCTGGTAAAAGGCGCGATACTCTTCCAAGGTCACCGGCCCATTCGAGCGATTAGCAAAGGCCTTACAAATGTCTCCCCACAGGACCCGAGGGTCCTTTCGGTAGAAAACAAAAGCCTCTGGCGAGAGAAGTTTCCCGCCATTTTGACCGTTATCAATGGGGGAGATGGCAGCAACTTGCCTAGTCGCCTCCGCGGCAATAGTAGTATTAATTCCGGTCTTTTCCATAACAAACACTCCTTTCAGAAAAAAGTTAAACAAAATAAAGGTTTATTTTGGGAGTAACAAAAACTCCCTTTTCAAACAACCGTTGTAAGTATACCCTCTAAGTGAAAATTTGTCAAGAGCAAAAAGAGCAGAAATAAAACCGCCAAAATTGTTTATTTAATTATCCCTTTTGTCAATTATTGAGAAGCTAATTTCAAAACAATTCTTTTTTCCTGAGGTTGGATAGATTCAATAATAAAAGAATATTTTTTGTTGAGTTCCAATTGCTTTTTTATTTCTTCCAAGCTGCCGAACTCGGCTACATGAATTTGGCCTTGAAGGTCGTGTTCCAAATTAATAACCGCGCCAAAAGGATAAAATTTATAAACTTCGCCTTTAACCGTTTGTTTTTCTTTATAATAATCACCAACTTTATCCCAGGGGTTTGGTTCCAGCACTTTTGAGGAGAGAAAAATTTTCCCTTCTTTTATTTCAATAATTTTAGCTTTAATCACCTGGTCAAGCTTGACAATTTCTTTGGGATTATCAATTAAACGGTGGGAAATTTCGGAAATGTAAATTAATCCTTCAACTGCCGGGTTGTCGGTAAATTGAACAAAAACGCCGAAGTCGGCAATGCCGGAAATAATGCCTTCAATAATTTGACCAATTTGGTAATTTTTAATCAGTTCTTTTAAATTAACGCCCGCGGCTTCTTTCTCCGAAATAATTAATTTATTGGTGCGGGGATTAATATCAATGATTTTAATATTTAATTCTTGACCGACAAGTTTTTGGAGAGCCTGGGAAATTTGATTTTTATCCGCTCCGGCTATTCGCGGATAATGCTCAGCCGCCAATTGGGAAACCGGCAAAAAAGCGGAAACGTCCTTAATTTTAGCAATTAAACCGCCGCTGTTAAAACCGCTGATTATTACTTTAATAACTTCTTCTTTTTCTTTAAGCTCGGAGATTTCCTGCCAGGCTTCCTGCCGACCGGCTTCAGAAATTGAAAGTTCAACAAACCCGTCTTCGTTGTCGGAATTAATGACTTTGCCGGGGATGACATCCCCGACTTTGAGATTTTTAATAAAATCTCTGCCGGCATTAAGCAATTCCAAGCCGTAAATAGCGCCAATGCCGTATTTGCCCAAGTCAACCAAAATCATTCGGGTTCTTTTTTCCAAGATTTTTCCTTCAACTAAATCCCCGACTTTTAACAAAGACATTAAAGGCGCGTTGGATTTCGCTAATTGATTTAAAATATGAAGTTGTTTGGAAGATATTTCCATAGTTTTAACTGATGATTAAAACTAAAATAACATATTTAACTTGAAAATCAAGGATGACTCGGGTAAAATAAAAAAATGGTTATTAATTGGTACGGCGAAAATTATTTTAAAATTCAGTCCGGCAAACTAGTTGTCTTGATTGACCCGACCAATAATCGGGCTTTAAGGGGAGCGGATTTGATAATTTCTACTCAACCAGCTTCTTTGATTTACGAACATCCGGCTGAGAAAAAACAATTCTGGGTTGAGCATCAAGGGGAATATGAGTTTTCCGGAATTTTCATTCAAGGTTGGCGGACCGACTCTCAAGAAGGAAAAGAAAAAACAATTTATCAGTTGATTTGGGAAGATATTAAAATAGCCGTTTTTGGTTATCTAACAAAAGAAACCAAAGAAATAAAAGAAGTCGTTGTTCCTGAAATTAAAGGGTCGGATATTATCATTGCTTCGCCGGAACTAAACGATTTAATTAAAACTTTAAAACCAAAAATTTTTATTCCCTCCTTGGTTGATTCAAAATCTTTGCCTTCAAAATTAAGCAAAATCCTGGGCAATATAAAAATTAATCCCGAAGAAAAACTAGTTATTAAAAAGAAAGATTTAGACGGCATTTTCAATTTAACAATTAAATGTTTAAATTATTAATAAAAGCTTATCGGGATTTAAAAGAATTTTTTTTTGATTTGCAAGACCTTGACGACCGCCGCAAAAAAATATGGTTCATCCTGGCCACTTCTCTAAGTATCACTTTGGTTTTAATTATTTGGTTTATCCATTTTAATAATTTTGTGAGTCTAAATTCAAACCAAAATCCGATAAGTCAGGGTCAATCAGCCCAAGACGAATCCGCTCCCGGCGCTATTTCGGAAAAAACTTCTTCCGAATCTTTTTGGTCGGTTTTTGGCCGCGGTTTTAAAATTTCTTTTAAAAATATCGGCGGCTATTTTGAATCTTTAATTAATAACGTCGCCGAGCAATTAAAGCACTGGGAAGATTTTTCAAAAAATCTTTTTAGTAAAACCAATGACTTTTCTTCTCAAGGCGCTCAATTAAATTTTGTCTTTAAAGGTCTTGAACCTATACCCTCAACGCCTTTACCATAAAAAATATGCCTCTGGAAAAACAAAAAAATTTGGAAAAAATTGAGCCGCGGGAAATTACCGAAGAACTTCAAGAATCTTATTTGGATTACGCAATGTCAGTGATTGTTTCGCGCGCTCTGCCCGATGTTCGGGACGGCTTAAAACCGGTTCAGCGAAGAATTTTATGGGCAATGTGGGATATGGGACTTGGGGCGGGAGCAAAGTTTATGAAATCAGCCCGCGTTACGGGTGAGACCATGGGTAAATACCATCCGCATGGCGATATGGCGGTGTACGACGCCTTGGTCAGAATGGCTCAGGATTTTTCATTGCGTTATCCCTTAATTAAAGGGCAAGGCAATTTTGGAAGTGTCGATGGCGACTCTGCGGCCGCGCAAAGATATACCGAGTGTCGGCTTTCTAAAATTGCCGAGGAGCTTTTATTGGACATTGAAAAAGAAACGGTTAACTGGACCCCCAACTACGACGGTTCGCGTTTGGAACCCAAATGTTTACCGGCTAAACTTCCCAATCTTTTAATTAACGGCGCGGTCGGCATTGCCGTTGGTATGGCTACCTCTATCCCGCCCCATAATTTAGGCGAAGTTATTAACGCTTTAATTTACTTGGTTGATAACCCCAAAGCCGAAACTGAAGATTTAATGAAGTTTATCCCGGGCCCGGATTTCCCTACCGGCGGCATCATTTACGACAAAACTTCTTTAAACGAAGCTTATAAAACCGGCCACGGCTCAATCACGATGCGAGCCGTGGCAGAAATTCAAGAAAGAAAAAGCGGTTCTTTCCAAATTATTGTTTCTGAAATTCCTTATCAGGTCAATAAATCTGATTTAGTAACCAACGTGGCTCAATTGGTTCAAGAAAAAAAGATTGAGGGCATTCGCGATTTACGGGATGAATCGGACCGAGAAGGATTGCGCATTGTGGTGGAATTAAAAAACGACGCTGTTCCCCAAAAAATTCTTAATCAACTTTTCAAATATACCGAACTTCAAAAAAATTTTTACTTTAACCTTTTGGCTTTGAACGAAGGAATTCAACCCAAAGTTTTTTCTTTGAAAGAACTTTTAGCCGCTTACCTTAATCATCGACAAAAAGTTATTCGTCGCCGGACCGAATTTGACCTGAAAAAAACCGAAGAAAGAGCCCATATTTTAACCGGTTTGGTTAAAGCTTTATCAGTAATTGATAAAATCATCAGCACCATTAAAAAATCCAAAGATAAAGAAGCGGCTCATGCGGCTTTGATGAAAAATTTTCATTTAAGCTTTTTGCAAGCCGAAGCCATTTTAGAAATGAAACTCCAAACCTTGGCGGCTTTGGAAGGACAAAAACTGGAAGACGAATTAAAAGAAAAGAAAAAATTAATAAACGAACTCCAATTGATTCTTAAGGAACCGAAGATAATTTTGAAAATAATAAAAGAGGAATTGTCGGAGTTGGCAAAAAATTTCCCCAGCCCGCGAAGAACAAAAATGGTGGCGTCGGGGCTGAAAGAATTCAAGGAAGAGGATTTAATTTCCCAAGAAGAAACAATCGTGACCTTAAGCCAAACCGGCTACATTAAAAGAATGCCGCCGGCGGCTTTCCATTCTCAAAAAAGAGGCGGCAAGGGAACTATTGGTTTTGAATTAAAAGAAGAAGATTTCATCAGCCATTTTATTTCGGCTCAAACTCACGATGACATTCTTTTCTTTACTGACCGGGGAAAAGTTTTTCAAACTAAAGTTTATGAAATTCCGGCGGCCAGCCGAACCGCCAAGGGAAAGGCCGTTCAAAATTTTTTGGAAATTACTCCGGCGGAAAAAATCAGCGCTCTGGTGACATATGCGAAACTAGCCGGGAAGGAACACGAAACAATACAAAAGGGTCTGCCTGAATCTATATATGTAGTGATGGTGACGAAAAATGGTCTGATTAAAAAAACAACCCTGAGCGATTTTGAAAACATCCGGCATACCGGCATTATTGCCTTGAATTTAAACAAAGACGACTTTTTGAAAAACGTAAGTTTGTCTTCGGGCTCTAATGAGGTAATTATTACCACGGCACATGGTCAAGCTATTCGGTTTAAAGAAAAAGAAATCAGAACCATGGGCAGAACCGCCAGCGGCGTTAGAGCTATCCGCTTGAAAAAAGATGATTTTGTCTCCGGCTTTGATATAATAAGAAAGACGCGGATCAAGACAGACTATATGCAGAACTACGCAGAAAAAAGTCCGCGCCAGTCCGCGTCCAGTCCGCGTGGATCCGCGTTATTAGTAGTGATGGCTAATGGTTTTGCCAAACAGACACCTTTAAATCAGTATAAGGTTCAAAAACGGGGAGGCTCGGGCATTAAAACTGCCAAAATTACGGCCAAGACCGGCTTGATTATCGCCAGTCATATTGTTGATGAAAAGGACGAAGAAATTTTGGCTTTTTCTTCAAAGGGGCAGGTGCTTAAAACTAAATTAGGAGAAGTAAGAACAGCCGGCCGAGCTACTTCCGGAGTCAGAATTATGAAACTAAAACAAGGGGATAAAATAGCGGGAATAATGATTCTGTAAAATCAAAAATAATCAAAATATTTCCTGAATTGGAAATGAGAAGTTAGAAGTTAGAAGTTAGAAATTAGAAGTTAGAAATTAGAAATTAGAAATTTAAAGCATATGAAATTATCCAAAATTCAATTAATTGTCATCGGCATCGCTGGTTTGGCAGTTTTGATTTTAATTTTGATGCTTTTAGGAATTATTCCGGGATTAAAAGCCGGACCCGGAGGCGGCGTTCAAAACGTAACCGCGAAATTAAAATTCTGGACTTTTGACGCTTCGGCCGAGTTTTATACAAATGTCATTAATAATTTTAAAAAAAATTACCCCAATGTTTCTTTTGAACAAAGAAATTTTACCGACCCCGACGATTACGAATCAGCCGTGATTGACGCTTTAGCCACTGGCCAAGGTCCGGATATTTTTATGGTCAAAAACCTGACGGTTCCTAAAAATGCCGGCTTAATCTTTCCTTTGCCTCCGAAAAAATTTCCTTTAGCTTCCTTGCGGCAGTTATTTCCCCAAATTGTTGAACAAAATTTCGCTCCTTCGGGAAAAATTTACGGCCTGCCTCTTTCCATTGATACTTTAGCTTTAATTTACAATCGCGACCTTTTTAACCAAAGTGCCATTGTTTCCCCGCCAACCACTTGGGAAGAATTTCAAAATTTAATTCCAAAATTAGCAAAAATTAACCCCGGCCGGCAAATTATTCAAGCGGCGGCGGCTATTGGCGGCTCGGAAAAAAGCATCAGCCGAGCCGGCGATTTACTAAGTACTTTAATGCTCCAAGACGGAACCCAAATGGTCAACCAAACTTTTGAGGCGGCAACTTTTGCTTCTGAAGACGGCTTACGGGCTTTGAATTTTTACGCTCAATTTACCAATGCCGCCGGTCCTTATTACACTTGGAGCGATTATTTCACCAACAATTCTTTGGATGCTTTTAGCCAAGGAAAAGTAGCAATGATTTTTAATTATGCGGATTCTCTTTCTTACCTTAAATCGCGGAACGCCTTTTTAAACATCGCGGTTAGCCCAATTCCCCAGCCATCTCAAGCCGTCAAAAAAGCTACCTTCAGCCGCTATTGGGCTTATACAGTTTCTCGTCAAAGCCGCTATCCAAATATCGCCTGGAGTTTTATTCTTAATTTGACCACCAATGCGGACAAGGCGAGAAATTATATTGAACAAGCTCAAAAACCGCCGGCTCTTAATGTTTTAATCAATAAATATCTTAATGACCCGGATTTAGGAATTTTCAGCCGCCAAACTTTAATTGCCCGTTCTTGGCCGCAAATTGATGATAAAAAAGTCAGTGATATTTTTTCCCAAATGATTGAAATGACTATCAGCGGTCGGCTGAAACCTGAAGAAGCTTTGGCTCAAGCCCAGGACCAAGTCAGCCGTTTAATAATTCAAAGATAATTTTAAATTTATGCCTGTTTCTAAATTTTTCGCTTTGGTGACTTCGCTGGGTGAAGGCATTGATTGTTTTAAAAGCGGTTCCACTCCTTGCGGACTTTGCGATTTTTTGCACGTCGGTCAAAACTTCTTTTATATGCTTTTGGAAATCGGCTTGGTGGCAGCAGTGGGAGTAATTGTTTACGGCGCCATTATGCTGATAGTTTCTCACGGCAGTGAGGATTTACTTAAAAAAGGCAAGGGGGCTATTACTGGCGCGGTTATTGGTATGATTTTAGCTTTAGGCGGCTGGGTGATTATTAATACAGTTTTTTTTATTTTAACCGGCGCTTCCGGTTCCTGGTCCAGCATGGAATGTATTCCTTCAGAAGTCATTACCACAGAAAATTTGCCAACATCAACTGAGCCAGCCGGATTTATGCGCGCCAAGGTGGCTACTAATGGACAATATAGATGTGACCAATCCACATCTTCAGACTGTAATAAAGTTACAGGAGCTTGCGCGAATGCCTACTGTTTTTCCCTTGCTGACCCCACGCTATGTGGAAAAGAATATCCCTCAAGCTCACTAAAAGAAGTTTATGGGTACAAGCGCACCAACGAAATTTTTGCCCACTGCTATGGGACGTTGGATGAATGCACGAATAAGCAGCCGAAGCAGCCGGCATCCGTTGAATACAATTGTCGCAAGGTCTTTGTTGATAATTTCAGTGGTATTGCGGGAACTGGACAATGTTCTGTTGCCCCTTTAACTACTCAGGCACCGTCACTTGGAGTACATTGGTCTTCCTCCAATTCAAATATTCAAAGCAATTTAACAAAGTTAAAAACAGAATTCAACAAAATGTGGCCCTTGCTTGGCCAATTAGGAATTAACACAGACGCCACTTCTGTTTACCGACCCTTAAAATATCAAGAGCATCTTTATGAAATTTCGGAGAAAAGCAAACTCCTAGGTGGCTGCGACAATAGTGATACAGCTGTTAGAAATAACTGCACAGAAAGATGGAATGAGGTATGCGGCGAAAAACAAAGTCACGGCCTTCTGGGTGTCGTTGGAAACCCCGGTACGTGCGGTTCTGGTGCTCCTCATACCAGAGGGATAGGCATTGATATTGTGTTAAGCTATGCTGATGGGACCACCGTCAACGACTATGACAATATTCACTCCAACAATAATACCAACTCATATACCATAAATGGCAAAACCCTTGATCTTGGCAAGTATAAAAATTTTAAAATTAATGATTTACTTTACGATGCTGGTATTGATCTTAGGTGGCAAAACATTTCTGGCGATAAGGTTCATTTCAATCTTCAAAACTATTCCTTTAAAGGTTGCGCCTTGGAAAGTGATGAAGCAGAATAATTAAAAAATGCCTTATTTTTATTTTGGTTTACCCCGTATAACAACTGCGATAAGATTAGCTCAATGTTTCATTATTAAGGTGAGCATAGCAATGTCTTTTCTGAAATCACAAAGGTTTCTCCTGGCGTTGAACTAACTAAAACATTGCAATCGCAGTTGTATTGCGGGGTTTATTTGTGCTAAAATAAAAATATGTTTTCCTCTTTAGTGATTTTCATTTCCAAGACTTTTGCCCAGCAATGTCAAAATCCTCCCTGCGTGACGATTGGATTATCCAACCCCATTGGCAGCGGTACCATTGCCGATGTGGTGACAAAAATTGTGGACGGACTTCGGGATTATATTGCTCCGCCCATTGTGGCGGCAATGATTCTTTTTGCCGCTTTTCAGATTTTAACGGCCGGCGGCAATGAAGAAAAATTTAAAAAAGGCAAAAAAACGCTTTTATACGCGGTCATTGGTTACGCCATCATTATTATTTCTTCGGGTATTATTTATCTTATTGAAGATGTTTTAGGCGCTCCCCACACCGGTCAGCCGGCGACAGGAGTTTCCACTCTTAGTGGCGCGGCGGCAATTATCAGCGATGTTGTTAAGATTTTTATTAATATCTTTTGGGCTATTGCCGTGGCTTTTGCTTTATGGACATCCTTGACATTTATGAGCGCCGGCGGCGATGAAACAAAAATTAAAACCGCCAAAAAAAGATTGCTTTACACCATTATTGCTTTTGTTATTGCCATATCTATCAACGTGCTACAAGAGTTAATCAAACACACTTTAGGGGTTTCTTAAAAACCTTGTTTCTGAAATTAAAAATGCTATAATAAAAATAATTTTAAAGGTCGATTTTAAAGGTCTTAATTTAAAATAATAAACAATGAAAAAACTTATTGCTTATTGGCCGGCTGTTTTAATCGGCATTGTGCCTTTCGTCGGTCTGGCTCAGGACGCTCCAACACCTCAGGACGCTTCAACACTAACAGGCATTACTAACATAATCGCGAATGCGGTTGATATTTTTGTCGGCATCTTTTGGACTATTGCTATAGCTTTTGCTTTATGGACAGCTATTTCTTATATGACTGCTGCCGGCGACGAAACAAAAATCAAAAGCGCTAAGAAAAGATTAATCTACACGATTATTGCTTTTGTTATTGCCCTATCTATCAACTTGATAAAAGGTTTAATTACTAGCACCCTTGGCGGTGGAACCCCCACAGCCAACTGGTAACCATAAAAATAGCAAAAGTATAGCAACAAATCCCGTTTTCCGCGGGATTTGTTTATTTGTGGTCTCCAGCTAATGACGAATTTTTTAGGAATATTCGTATATTCGTATTGATTCGTTATTCGTTGGTTTATTAATGAAATAATTTTTGTTAAAATAAAAAATGGCAATGGTTTTAAAATATCGCTATTTTTTTCTTTTTATCATTGTTTTAATCAGTTTGGGGTTTCATCTTTTTAATTTATCTGAGCCGGACAAACCAGTGGCTGATGAACTTTTCTTTTCCACTTTTAGCGCTGACTATCGTTTGGCCCGGCAGCACCTTGATATTCATCCTCCTTTGGGCAAACTTTTATTCTCCCTTCCTTTGTTTTTCGTTTCTCAAGATAAAATTCAAAACTTCCAACCCCTGACTGAATTTAAAAATCCTCAAGGCCATTTGGATATTCATATTAATGACCAGCCCTTTGGTTCATTTCCTTATCTCAACCTTCGGCTTTTAAGCGCTTTCTTCGGCGTTCTTTTGGTTTTATTAATGTATTTTTTTCTGAAGATTTTATCAGGTAAAGAGTCGGTGGCTCTTTTAGGCGCTTTTTTTATGGCTTGGGAAAATTCTCTTTTACTTCAAAGCCGCTTGATTCTTTTAGACGGATTTTATTTGGTTTTCGGTCTTTTGGCTTTAATTTTGTTTTTTAAAAATAAATCCCGGCCGCTTTTAGCCGGTCTTATTTGGGGTTTGGCTTTGAGCGTAAAATTAACTGCCGCGGTTTTCTTGGGACCGATTATTTTAGCGGTTTTATTAACAGAAAGGGAGGAAGAAAAGAAAATTTTAAGACAAGGGGCTTCTGTTTTTTTTACTGTCGGGGTAATAACAATCTTGGCTATTGAATTATTGGGCAATAATTTATTTATTTCTCCGGAAAAGCAACTGGCGTTTTATGAAACCTTAGGCAGTCCTTCTTTTTTCTGGATTAAATCTTTCGCTTCTCATCTTGGTCCTTTCAAAAATATTTTTCTAGCCATCACTGTTTCTTCTTTTCAAATTTTGAATTCTTTTTCAGGCTATACTTCGGGCGGCGGTTCTAACCTTCAACAAAGCGCTTGGTACGGCTGGCCTTTAATGCTCAAGCCCATGGTTTATTTCAGCGAAAAAATTGGAGATTCAACAATTAAAATTACTTCTTTCGGCAATCCAATAATTTGGGTAATGGTGACAACCGCGGTCATTTCCAGTTTTTTCTTGGCCAAAAAATATCTATCAGCAAAAAGCCGGTATAAGGATTTTTGGATTCTTTTTGGCGGCTATTGGCTTTCCCTTTTGCCTTTGGCTTTTGTTTTCCGTCCCACTTTTTTATACCATTATTTGCCGGCTTTGATTTTCGGCATAGGTTTGGCTTCTTGGTTAATCATTGAACATTTTCAAAACGAATCAGTAAGAGAAAGAAAATGGAAGATGATTTTAATCATTGTGATGGTAATTTTGGGATTTTTGACTGTTTTACCTTATACCTTTGGCTTGCCTTTAAAAATTTAAAGGAAACTCTGGGAGCCTGCGGACGTATTTAACAAAGCAACTGAATATAAAAAACCCCGCGATGTGTTTCCACAGCGGGGTCAAAACTAAAAAAATTGGTAACGAGGAAAGTTTCCATATCGAGATAATCTAATGAGCGCCTTGGCTGGCTGCCCGTCTAGACTTTTTAGTCTAAAAAATCCTTCTCTCTTGCCACCAGGGATAGAATCAGCGCCGTCTTCACCCGGCGGCACTTCAATAACTGTACCGTCTTTAAATTGTATCTGATGCCCTCTATCAGAGATGACCCTCCAATAGGTTCCTGGCGGCGAAGAAGCGTCAATCCACCGGCTCCATCTACCATTGAGATTGAAAAATACCGCCTTGCCCATTTCCACATTATAAGGGTAGAAAGGCATAATATTTAAAACCTCATCTGATGACGGAACTCTATATTCTGTCCCGCCGGAGCAACCCGAACAACTCCCGATGGAATTAATCAGAAAAATGAGAATTCCGGCGGTGAGCAACCAAAAAATTGTTCGCTTGTTGTCTAACAAGCGATGAGTACTGCTTTTTTTCTTTTCATCGTCCATTGGTCATCCCTCCTTTTCTTCTAGGAGTTTTTTGACCAGACCGACAAGCAACAAATCCAACCCTTTAAGAGAAATCCCTTCAAAGGAAATAACTTTTTTCTCTGCCTGTTTAAGAGTAAGTTCCGCAGAATCAACAGCAGCTTGGCTAAGCTCAAGGGAAGTTAATTCTTTAGCCATCCTTATTTTCTGCTGATGGATTTGTTCCATTGCTTGAATTTGATTCTGGGCGATTTCCTTGGCCTCAGTGGAGCTCTTGGCTTCGGGGCTCAACGAAATAGTTCCCAAAATAAATTCAATAATTTTGATGCCGTAGGCCTTTTCTACGCCGGAGACTTTTTCCTCTTTTCCTCTCAGGCTGTCCCCGATTTTCTGTGAGCAGTCTTCGTAAAACTGGAGACGTATCTCACGAGGAATCTCCATAGCTGCATACTCCGCGTATTGACTTTCTTTTGGATTTGATGAATTCCCAAGTTCCTTTAAAAATTTCTTATCTGCATGGGGAGGAATTTTTAGTCGGAGAATACAGTTGATAAAATGTTCAACTGCTCGTCGCTTGCTCCTAAAAATGTCCCAGGAATGAAGTCCCCCCAAGCGGGACACCTCGCTTTCTACTTTGCTTTTGAGGCCCGCCTCGCGGGTTTCCGGCAGTACCTGCATAAACTGAGGAAATCCTTTTTGAGTCTTATCCTTATTCTTAATTGTCGGATCAAACCGCCACTTCAGGAGGCCTGTTAAATTTAACTCCAGTTGTCCTCCCTTTCCCTTTCCCCTGCTTCCTGAAAAGAACGAAAACTCTATCTTGGTTTTCTGCTCTTCCAGGGTGAAAACATTTTCTTCCTTTACTCTTTCAAGTAAAGGAATAGTAAGATTAAGACCTTCATAGAGGATTCTGCTTCGGCGCCGGCCAAAAATGGTAGTAATGGCAAAGTGTTTCTCCTCCACTTGGACCAAAGCATTCAAGCCCAAGATAACCAGAGAAACAAGCAAAAAAATCATTAAAGCAGACATTGTCTTCTCCTTTCCTTCTTTCTGAATTATTATATTAGTCAATTAACTGCTGTAATAATAGCATACTTATTTTAATTTGTCAAATCGCATTGGGGTACATTCAAACCTGAAATGCAACACCGGTTAATTCATAGAATACCTTATAAAGGGTCTTCCAGACAAGTCGTTTCCTTGGTCTGGTATTGAGGAGATACTCGACCTTTTTAATTTTATTATCATTCTAAATGATTCTTCTTTGCGTGGAGAAATTGAGTCAGACTTATCGCAGTTGATATACGGGGTAAAGATTTTGTTATACAATAATATACAATAATCAAGGGCAGGTGGTGAAATTGTCCCGAAAAACACAGAGCATAATTGCGACAATGTTTTTCGAGGATCCCGTTTTTCTTGCGAGCATCTAAATTTATAATTATAATGGGCAGATGGCGAAATTGGCAGACGCACTGGCTTTAGGAGCCAGCGAGAGCAATCTCTTGAGGGTTCAAATCCCTCTCTGCCCACCAGATTGTGCTCTGTGTCACGGGATTCTCGCAAATTCAGTTGCTCGCACATTTGCTCGCAAGAATTTGCGGGAGCAGACACGATAGCTTTAGGAGCCAGCGAGAGCAATCTCTTGAGGGTTCAAATCCCTCTCTGCCCGCTAAGACAAGACTAGGTTGATTTTTTTTGAATTTTAATTACTATTTTATATATGAATCTCATTCCTACGGTTATAGAGAAATCTCCTGATGGCGAAAGGGCTTATGATATTTATTCCCGGTTGCTTAAAGAAAGAATTATTTTTTTGGGCGGACCGATTACGGACGCCGTGGCTAACAGTGTCATTGCCCAGCTCTTATTTTTGGAACACGAAGACCCTAAAAAAGACATCAAACTTTATTTAAATACTCCCGGCGGAGTAGTAACGGCCGGTTTGGCAATTTATGATACTATGCAATATGTCAAGGCCGACATTTCTACCATTTGTATTGGCATAGCGGCTTCTATGGGAGCGGTTCTTTTGGCCGCCGGGAAAAAAGGCAAGCGTTTTGTTTTGCCCAATTCCGATATTCTTCTTCATCAGGTAATGGGCGCTGGCGAAGGCCCGGCCATTGAAGTGGAAATTGCCGCTCGCCACATTGTCAAAATCAAAGACCGGTTAAATCAAATTTTAGCCAAACATACCGGTCAGCCAATTACGAGAATTGAAAAAGATACTGACCGAGATTTTTGGTTGAGCGCCGAAGAAGCCAAAATTTACGGCCTAATTGACGAAGTAATAAAAATAAAGAAATAAAAAAATGCCGCGCTTCGCGCGGCTGAACCGGTCGGACAAAAATTCCTGGTAAGAAAACTTTCTTCTGGATTAGAAGGAAGTAAGGATTCTTTTAATCAAGTTTCCGCATTGCAGATTAGAATGCTCTTTTAGCCAATATTGCGGAACTCTTTTACTTATTAATAAATTCCAGAATTTGATTTTGG
>PEUU01000004.1 GCA_002781185.1 Candidatus Jorgensenbacteria bacterium CG03_land_8_20_14_0_80_38_39
CTCATCCGATTTTAATCGAATAGTCTCTACGGGGTCAAGCGCTTCGCTAAAATAAAATATAAAATATCAAAAATAAAAAATATTGAATGGTTAAAATCTCTCTTTAAAAAGCTCGCGAAATTTCATTTTTTATCTTTTATTTTTGGTTTTTTATTTTAGCGCTTTGCAAAGCGAAGCGCGCTGACTTCCCTCGGTATTATCCTATTACAACCAGGTTAAATTGCACAATAGGGCTTCACCGATATGAGTCAACTTCTCATCTCATCATTGCTGATGAGAGCCGCCGTGTTTGATGTTTTTCCTCGGGTTCTTCCGCGTCAGTCCGCGTTTAGTCCGCGTACATCTGCGTTTTTTTTGACGGTTTGAACCCAGCTCGCGTACCACTTTAATTGGCGAACAGCCAAACCCTTGGGAGCTCTTAACCTTCACAATATTACTATTGGGGTTAGACTATACCTTCACCATATCTTTGCTTGTCACCAAGCAAGGTTTAGGTGCGAACCGTATGATAATTTATAAAAATAAACTATCTCATCTTACTGCCAAAGCGGTAAGAATCAGTCGTTACGGGAAATACTTTCTTTGATCATTGTCGCAAAATTTTTCCTTCGATTTTTGGATCGAATGTTAAATGAAGATAATGTATCCGCTAAAAGAGCCTTTTTATATAAAGATTTTTTATCTTTATCATCAAAACTGTGTTTTAAAATATTAAGTGCGATTCTAGCTTGTCGTATTTTTAAATGAGTATAGGGTTTTATCATTGATAAAATCCATTCAGTGTCTTTTTTATCTCTTACTATCCATTCAAAAGTTCGTCTGTTGTTTCTAATTCTTCCTATTCCTGTAATTTTTCTTATCCATTCAATTTCTTCTTTTGAAGAAAGCGTAATTTTCACAGAAATACGCACTCGTAATCTAAAACGTTTTTCATTGTGGCGTTCAATACAAGCCATTATTGCTCCATCGCCATCAATAAGACCAGCTAAATATGCTCTTTTAACTTCAGAAAGTATTTTTCCCACGGTATTAACCTAAACTTACATTTCCCATTATATCATACTTGGGACCTGTAAATTAAGGCCTCCACCGTTTTGGGTTCGTTTATTACTCTAACGTTTCCATTAGAGAGAGAAGGTTTAATGGTTTTCTCCACCCCCGGGATGTGGTGAGCCGACATCGCCATTGATTCCATTATTACTAATAGAGTGGACTATATCTTCATCCTGATATATTATCAGGAGCTGACGTATTGCAGAAATTAGATAACTTCTGCCTGTCCTTGTTTAAAAGGACAAGTCTCTACGGGGTTATAACTCAATTTTATATTTCATCGAAGGAATTATTTTATTACTAATCAGTTTTCGAAGTTTTGGTAATGATGAAGTCAAAAATCGTATTCGCCAATAACATTTATCTCTATTCAATTTCGTATCTAATCCTAATAATTTAAGTTTCGCTACCATCTTTTTTTGATCTCCCAGACTATATTGTTGGGTATTTAGATAGAAATTTGACGAATTACACTTACTGCCATCATCCATAAACCAAACTGCTAGAATCATTGGGTTCAAAGCTAGATTATCAGGCACGATTTTCTTACCGTTTCTATAAAACTCTTTTAATAAATTTGTTAATTCTGGTAATTGTTTCGTATAGAAACGATAAGCTAATCTTTTTCCATTTCCCTTCCTTATTTTAGGCGGTGAACCGGCCACATTTTTCAAAATGAGATATTTCCAATCAACATAATCCTTCGCCTTTGCTGAATGGTTTATTTCCAATAATGCATTTTTTCTGCTAGGAAAAATTCTCACGTAACCGTCGCCTAAAATAGTCCCAATAATTAATGACTTTTGTATTTGAGTTAAACTTCCCACGGTATTGTCCTTCTGTTCGCTTCGCGAACATGCTGATTTACGCTGATGAGTACGCTGATTAACGCTGATAATAAATATCCGCGTAAATCCGCGTGGCGCCGAAGGCGCTAAAATCCGCGTTTATCCGCGTGTTTTACGAAGTAAAACAGTTGGAGTCCACCGTTATAAGTCAGATTTTTTGTATGACATTACTGTCATAGCACCCCGATGTCGTAGTTAAGGTGCCGAGCGGAGTCGTCGATAGGGACTCTCGGACTCCACCAGCCTGTTATCCCCGGAGTAACTTTTATCCGTTGTTTCCGACCTTACTATTAAGAACCAGATATCAGAAGTCAGATATCAGAAATCTGATATCCGAAATCCGACATCTGATATTGTCGTCAGGTCGTTAAGCTCTGCTTTCGCACCTGCGCGACTTGTAAGTCTTGCAGTTAAGCCAGCTTATGCCTTTACACTTTCAGTCCGATTTCCATCCGGACTAAGCTGACCTTAATAGGCTCCTCCATTACTCTTTAGGAGGAATCTGCCCCAGATAAACTACCCGCCAGACACTGTCTCCGCGCGTTTTTGCCGCTGGGATTAGATATTAGCGTTTAAAAGGCGGGTGTTTCATTGACGTCCGCCAATTGGCGGACTCCCCGCTACGCTACGCATTTAAACATTAATATCAATATCAAGCTGTAGTAAAGCTTCCGGGGTCTTTTTGTCTTACTGCCAGTATCCCGCGTCTTCACGGGAATCGCATTTTCATCGGGCTCCTCGTTGAGACAGTTCTCCAGTCGTTACGCCTTTGATGCGCTCCGGAACTTACCCGGAAAGGAGTTGCGCTACCTTAGAACGGTTTATTTATGTTACGTATTTTATGCTACGCTCCGCTTTCGCGGACTCATGGTCGCCCATGAGATCGGACTATATCTTATATCGGATTTCGGATATCGGATTTCGGATTTCAGACTAAAGCTGATTTCCGATTTCTGACATCTAATATCCAATATTCTGACGTATAGTCTCTGAGGATTCCCGCCTAAATTTTGTTTTGCAAAATTTTGGCGGGCCTTTCCTGCTGATTGTCTGCACTGCATACTTTGTTACTGTCGCGTGATTAACGCGTGAGTAGTAGCAGATACTTCAGAGTTTCCAGCAAATAGTCAGATTTTATAACTACAACCGTTACCTTATAGTTACCGCTGACATTGACGAGGGCTTCGGCTGCTCAGCCGCGAAGCGGCTTCGCACGCTGATTTTCGCAGATATTTACGCAGATTTACGCAGATAAGTTTAATTATCCGCATCTATCCGCGTTTTGATCCGCGAGAATCCGTGTGCCGAGTCGCTCCGCGACCGGCGGCGTTAACCTTCTCGCATCGGTCAGGCGTCACCCCCTATACATCCTCTTACGAGTTCGCAGGGAGCTGTGTTTTTGGTAAACAGTCGCCAGAGAAACTTTAGCTGCGCCCCATCTCACGCTCCGCACGAGACGCGGATCTATGCCGACTTGACGCCGATTTACGCAGACAGAAATAAAATTGTCCGCGTTTGTCCGCGTTTAGTCCGCGTTGGTCTGCGACTTGTGCGAAGCACAAGACAGGGAAGGCTTATCCCGAAGTTACGCCTAGCTTTTTTGCCGAGTTCCTTAACGAGGAATCACCCGTTCCCCTGAGGCTACTCGCCTCATCCACCTGTGGCGGTTTACGGTACGGATCCCATTAAATAAATTCTTAGAAGTTTTTTTCAAAAGACTCTTCAAAGAAATTGATTAAGTAAAAACTTAATCTTTTGTCAATGTGCGACTGTTGATATTGAAATCAGTTTGCCGGATTTGCCTGACAAACCAGTCTTAACATTGACAGCGCTAAACCAATAAAACGTTCCTTCTTATTTTCTTTGTCCCTCCATCGATATTTAATGGGAGAATCGGAATATTAACCGATTGTCCTTCAGCTGCGGCTTTCGCCATTGCCTTAGGGCCGTCTCACCCTCCGTCGATTTTCGTTGCGGAGGAAACCTTGGATTTTCGGGGATCCGGTTTTTCACCGGATTTGCGATTACTCATGCCAACATTTTCTCTTCCTTACACTCCACCCCGCCTCGCGGCTGGGGCTTCACTGCGTAAGAAATGCTCTCCTACCACTATCAGATATCGGATTTCAGAGATCAGAATTTTCAGATATCAGAATTCAGAAATCAGAGATCAGATAAAGTTCTGAAATCTGACATCCGAAATCTGATGTCTGACATCTGACATCCGAAGTCCGACATCTGATAATCCGCGTCTTCGGTATTTTGCTTAGCCCCGGTAAATTTTCGGCGCCACTAACCTCGAATAGTGAGTTGTTACACACTCTTTAAAGGATGGCTACCTCTAAGCCAACCTCCTATCTGTTTAAGGATAATGACCACCTTTAACACTTAGCAATCCTTCGACAGTGCTCAGGATTGTCCTGAGTTAATCGAAGGACAAAAATTTAGGGACCTTAGACGGCGGTCTGGGCTCTTCCCCTCGCGACCATGGAGCTTAGCCCCCACAGTCTGACTGCCGAGTTTATACCTTCTGGTATTCGGAGTTTGATTAATCAGCCGAGCTTTCGCCCTTTGCTGATCATCCAGTGCTCTACCCCCAAAAGGGAACACTCGACGCTAGTCCTAAAACTATTTCGGAGAGAACCAGCTATTACCAAGCTCGATTAGCTTTTCACTCCTTACCCCAGCTCATCCGAGAGTTTTGAACGACTCACCGGTACGGACCTCCCCCCGTATTTCTATGGGGTTCATCCTGGCCAAGGCAAGCTCGCTTGGTTTCGGGTCTTACGCACGCGACTGACCCATCCAAAAATCTGGATAGGTATACGCGCTTTTAACACTCGGTTTCCCTATGCATTCATCCTAAAAGGACTTATGCTTGCCACGTACGTAAACTCGTTGGCTCATTCTTCAATAGGCACAGCGTCACTCAGATATCGGATTTCAGATATCAGAGATCAGATTTCAGATATCAGACGTCGGAAAATAAGTCCGAAATCTGAAGTCCGAGATCTGAAAGCTGAAATCTGACATCCGAAGTCCGACATCCGAGCTTCGCTTCCTTGTAAGTGGATGGTTTCAGGTTCTATTTCACCGGCCTAACCGGCCTGCTTTTCACCTTTCCCTCACGGTACTTGTTCACTATCGATCACCAAACGTATTTAGCCTTGCCAGATAGCTCTGGCTAATTTTCCCGAAGTTTTCTTTCGTCGGGATACTCAAGGATAAAAACGAAGAGATGACTTCCTTTCGCTTACTGGACTATCACCATCTTTGGTGTCTCTTTCCAGAGACTTCAGCTAGGAAATCCCCCAATCACTTTTAATAATCAAGAGATCCGGCCCTTGCGGGCTGAGGGTCATTTTATAACTCTTCTCTCGGGTAACTGCCAACTCCTAACTTTTTATTTAGAAGTTAGAAATTGGAAATCGCCTAAGTATGTTTTTACCTTATTACCCCCAGCACATAAATTTTAAAATTTATATACTGGGTTTGGGCTTCTCCCTTTTCGCTCGCCGCTACTAGGGGAATCAAGGGCTTCGTCTAAAAATTCGAGCTGAAAGCGAAGAATTTTTAGCAACGAGACCTTGACCCCGCCCTCTATGCACGTTGAACCAAGCTTAATCTCAAATTTACTAAATAAAGATAATTCTAATTTATCTTTGCTTAATTCCACGGGCTTAGAGGGCGGGGTGTTGGCCTTTGTCTCTAAATTTTCTACGCCTTACAGCTTGAAAATTTAGACAAAGCCCGCATTTTTTTATTTTCCTCCGCTTACTGAGATGTTTCACTTCAGCGGGTACGCCACGCCGCTCCGCGGCGAAATCAAAAATCAAATATTAAAAATAAAAAACACAAATTAAAAATTTAAAAAATTTCTAAAACTTAAAAACATTTTTATATTTTTACGTTTTTATTTTTGGTTTTTTATTTTTTATTTTTAATTTCGCGGCGGAACGGCGCTTGCGAGGTTTCGCCGTCGCAGGGTTTCCCCATTCGGAAATCCCCGGATCACGGGTTGCTACGCACCTCCCCGAGGCTTATCGCAACTACGCTACGTCCTTCGTCGCCGTTTAGTGTCAAGGCATCCGCCATCCACTCTTATTACCCAATTTTTTACCTCAAAAAGCCATTTTTTAAATTTCAAAGAACAGTCAGCTCTATCTTTTCAGAAATAAAAATCCGCCTCGCGGCGGATGCATTCTTCTTGAGCACTAAAAAACGGCTCAAGTTTTTATGCCTTCCGCCTTGGATATAATTTGTCTGGTCATTCTTATTAAGAATAATAGCAAGAGAAATAAGTTTGTCAAGACCCCCAAAAGTTAGCTTACAAGAGGCACAAAATTAAAGCCAAAATATTGTTTTTGGGAGAATTCGTTTTGATTCAGCTTTTTTAAAACCACTATATTTTGACCAACCGGAGCCACAATTACCCCTCCGATTTTTAACTGTTCTTTCCAAGCCGGCGGAATAGAAAGAGCAGCGGCGGCAGCAATAATTTTATCAAAAGGCGCTTCTTTTTGGTAACCTTTTGAACCATCGCCAAGAATAAGTTCTACTCGGCCAATTTTTATAAAATTGTATTTTTCAATATTGGTTTCGGCAAATTTTTTTAATTCCGGAATTATTTCAATGGCAATAACTCTGCCTTGTTCCCCCGCCAAATAAGCCAAGAGAGAAGTTTGCCAGCCGGAACCAGCTCCGACATCTAAAATTTTTTCTCCCGGTTTCGGTTCCAGGAGTTCTAACATAAAAGCAACCGTCAGAGGTTGAGAAATGGTTTGGCCAAATCCAATCGGCAAAGGATAATTACCGTAAGCTTCATTTTTGTACTCTTCTAAAACAAAATCAATTCTGTCTATTTTTTGAAAAGCTTCAATAATGGATTTTGTCCGTAAATAACCTTCTTCAATAAGTTCTTTTATTAAATTTTTTTTGGCGGATTCTTTAAGTTCTTTTATTAAATTTTCTTCGGCGGATTCTTTCATCTTTATTTATCTTAAAATAATTTTGGTTCAAATGCAAAAGAAAAAGCCGAGAGGAAATAATCCCTCGGCTTTATTGAAATTTTGTCCAGCCCTTTCTGCGGTTTTATCTGCCCGCCGACTTCGTCGGCCGAAGGCCGAAGCTCGCGTGAAGACGGGGATGTTTGACTTGAACGGGTTAACTTTGCAGGGGCGGCCGGGCTCGAACCGACAACCTTGACTTTTGGAGAGTCCTGCTCTACCAATTGAGCTACGCCCCTATTTAATATCTTCAATATTAATTACTTTTCCGAAAATTTTCCAAATTGCCTTCAATTCTTTTAATAAAAAAGAGTTAAAAATTACTTTTTTATAATATGACAGTTTAAAAAGCTATAGCTCTTTAACGTGTCAAATTTAGTTTCTCCTAGTGTATGTTTTCTGCGTCGTTGTTTTCTACTTTTTAGTCTCTTTGTGTAGTGTATGTTTCTGGCATCACTTATCCTTCGATTCGACTCAGGTATTGGTGTTTATTTTTTACTCTCTTTATGCAAAGTATGTTTTCGGCACCAAGGACAATATTTTTTCAATTCCAATTTTCTCTCAATGGTTTTTTTATTTTTATGAACCGTATAATTAGTTCTTTTACATTGAGAACATCGCAGCCTTATTAAATTTTCCGTAAATTTTCCTTGAGCCATATTTTTATAATTCGCAATTTAATAATTTGTAACTGGCGATTCAAAATTTATGAGCCAATGGTCGGATTTGAACCGACGACCTACTCCTTCGCTTACACCTCCCCTTCATCTATTCGAGAGGGCTAGACTGTATCTTTTTCATTTTAAAATGGAAACCCTTGTCAGTCGTTCGGGCCTCCGTCAGCTGACGGATGCCACGGTCTTATCCTTAGACTTCGTTCAGGACTTTAACCGTAATTCGGGATTCGCTCCGACATTGCTATCGGAGTGGGCGGGATCTTGCGTTCCACCATGGAGTTGCTCTACCAGCTGAGCTACATTGGCAAAATTATTATTAATTGGTCTTTATTTATTTTAAGCTGTTTTATCCAAAAGTCCAGCGGTTCTAAAAAATTATTATCCCGTTTTCTAAAAACAGAGCCCACGGTCGGATTTGAACCGACAACCTATTTACCCCGTCACAATTTTATAAAAGCCAGGAGAGGGATTCGAACCCACGACCTACTGTTTACAAAACAGTTGCTCTACCACTGAGCTATCCTGGCATAAATTGTGACGGGGCGGGCAAAACCGTTGCTCTACCATTGAGCTACATGGGTATTGAGGTCTACCACTGAGCCAAGGTGACAAATTTTACCAGAACTTTTAAAATTATACTGGTTTTTTAAGACCTTGCAAATAGAATTTTTATTTTTAAAATGAAAATAAAGCCGGCCCTTGCCGGTTTTTGTTTTGTGTTCAAAATAAATTTTACGAAGGCGGTCAATTCTTTTTTAATAATTCTTTAAATTTTCCTATGGAAACATCAGCCAATAATATTAAGATTATCAAAATTAAAATTACTAAAAGTTTATGCGCTACCCAGAAGCCGTTTATGTATGTCCAAATGTTATAAAAAAATCTATCAAACCAATTATAATCAGGCGAAGGAAATCTTATTACTTCCTTGCTAACTTTATCACCACTAACTTCTACTTTGATATAGTGGTTAAAATAATGGTCAGGGTCAGTTCCCCATAGTTCCGAACCAGCGCCGCCGGTAATAATATAATTTACACCATTTTTCATTTCATCAAAATAAGCATGAATGTGAGAAGTAAAAACAATGTTTGGCCGATATTTTTCCATTAAATCCATAAACTCTTTTGCGTTTTCTTTGTCTGATAAAGAATGATCAACTCCGGACCGAGGGTCAAAAGGCGGCACATGTAAAAAAACAAATTTATGCTGCTCGCTTTTCTGTAACTCGCCTTCCAGCCATTTCATTTGGACTGCATCAATTCTTTTTTCGTTAGCATCATCTAAGACGATAAATAATGAATTGTCATAATCAAATGAATAATAAAATTTTCCAAAAATATCAAAATAGTTTTCTGCCCCGCCTTCTCGAATATCGTGATTGCCAATCGCGACCAAAAATGGCGTCCGTTCGTTTTTAATTATATTGTAAAAAATCCGATATTTCGCTTTTTCGCCGTCATAAACCAAATCCCCCACATCAATGGCAAAAATATAATGATCATTATCAATATCTTTTAAAATTTTACTGAATATCTTGAAACTATTTTTGTTATCGCCCATCACGGCAAAACTGAAGTGGTCTGAAGATGTGGAAGAATGAATTTTATCAATTTGTTTTTGATTATAGTTGCCTGGGCCAACCGGCAGATAATTATTTAGACCGATTATCGTCAATAAAATAATAATAGTAGCTATGGTTGCTATATGACGTTTCTTAGAAAAAAACTTTTTGAATTTATCTTTTATGTTCATGTGTTTTTAATATTTTATTTTTAATCTTTAATTTTGAACGAAGCGATTGGTGCACTATATTGAAGATAGTTCGAACATTTTTCGCCGCCTGCGGCGGTGAGGAAATCCCCCCGCGAAAATTCGGAAAGGCGGCGGAGCCGCACCGCTCAAAACCGCAAAAGGACCCGTAGAAAAACATCGGCTCGAACCATATTTTGTGAAATCGTGAATTCGTTTTTACCCCCAAAATTGAATACAAATTAGTCGCCGAGCGAGGCGAGGCGAACCAAAACTCTTTGACTTTTCCTATCTGGTGCGCAGGGTGAGAGTCGAACTCACGGGGCCCGGTGGGCAATTGATTTACAGTCAACCCCTGCCCCCTACAGGTCTACCTGCGCTTTTTACCTTCCTCAAAATAATTTACTCTTTTTTTAATCTTTGGCAAGCCCTTGTAATACAACGGCGATTGTCTCCCGGTAGCAGGTTTCCCGAAGGGAGACAATTTTTGGTTAGCTTAATGCCAGAAGAAATTTTTATTAGTTTCAGAAAAGATATTGCTGTTCCGCCTTTATGATGAAACATTGAGCTAACCCGAGCGCAGTTGTTATATAGGGCAAGGTTGAAATTACTCCTTTTTTTGAGAAAATAAATCCGAGCCGTTTTGACTACGCGTTTCTTCCTTTTTGAAGCGGCTTAATTTGCGATTAATGCCATTGCTGATTTTTAACAGTTGAACATTAAGATATCTCAAAAATTTTTCCAGCAAAGATTCCAGCCATTTATCGACTTTTTCCAAATTAATCATCAGCCAGCCGGCTTTTTGAATTGACGGCGACGAATCTTCAGTGATTCTCGGCAAGGACCTGGCTACTAAATATAAAATTACCCCTAAGCTTAGCATCATTATAATTTGCGAAATAAATTCAAACATATTGTTTCTTTTTGTAATTATATTTCATAGCGGCAAAAACGTTCAACTTGAATATTTTCGCCAACTTTAGCAATTGTTTGATTAATTAAATCGGCAATAGTCAAAGACTCATTTTTTATGTAAAGCTGTTTTAAAAGCTCGCTAATATCTGCCGGCGCCATCGCGGCAATTTGGAGGGTTATTTCATGGGCCAATTCTTTAAAAATCGGGGAACGGCTGACAAAATCAGTTTCCGAACGAATTTCTAAAAGTACTCCTACCCTTTGGTTGTGAATATAAGCTTCTAAAAAGCCGGCGCCAGTTTTCCGTTCTTTTTTTTGACCGGCTTTTAGCCGGCCTTGTTTTTTAAGGAGGTTAAGGGCTTTTTCAAAATCATTTTTGCTTTTTTCTAGAGCTTTTTTGCATTCCATTATGCCGGCACCGGTTGATTCTCTAAGTTTTTGAATAAGTTCTTTAGGATTCATTTTTTTGTTTTTGAACTTCGGCCGGGATTGTTTTTTCAATGGTTACATTTCTTAAATCGTCTTTAATCTTTTGAATGAGCCAACTCAAGCTTTTGGGGCTATGGTCATTGGCAATAATCGGGTAATCAATAATTGAGGGGTCGTCATCGTTATCAGCAACAGCAATAATAGGCGTCTTGGTTAAACGGGCTTCGTGGATAGCGGTTTGATGGCGAGAGGGGTCAATAATAAAAATTGCCTCTGGCATATTGGTTAGATTTATTAAACCGTCAAAGTTTCTGGCTAATTTTTCCAGTTGTTGGTTGAAAAGCATTTGCTCTTTTTTTGAATATTTCATTAATTCGCCTTTTTCTTTTTTTGATTTCAAATCAAGGTAATATTTTAAACGTTGAGAAATGACCTTAAAATTGGTTAAAGTGCCGCCCAGCCAACGATTGGTCACATAGGGCATATTTAATTCTTGGGCCAATTCGGCAATGAGATTTTTAGCTCCAGCTTGAGTGGCAACAAAAAGAATTTTTTCGCCGCTTTTAATTTTCCCCTTTAAAAATTCTTGGGCTTTTTGCAGTGAATTCCAAATTATTTCCGGCTCAAAAATTTCAATTTCATTACGGCTGCTAAAAATATAAGGCTTCATTTTCGGATGAGTCTTTGTTTTTTTGTGGCCAAAAATAACGCCATCGGCGGCCATCTCACTAACAATTGATTCATCAAAATTACTCATAAATTGAAAATCAGAAACGATTAAGTTAAATGTTAGCTTAAAATAATTAAAATGTCAAAAAAGTTAGATTTTTTGGGAATAAACTTGACGCCATTTTTCAATTTTTTTATGGTTGCCGGAAAGCAAAACCCTAGGAACGCGCCAAGCAGTCATTTTTTTCTTTTTAATTACGGGGATAAATTTTTCCGGTCGGGTATAAGTCGGGTAAGAACCTTTGATTTCTTCCAAAGATTCCTTTTTGCCCAAAACGCCTTTTATTTGCCGACTGACTGCTTCTATTAAGACGAGAGCCGGTAGTTCGCCGCCGGACAAAACGTAATCCCCAATGGAAATTTCTTCATCAGCAATATGCTTTGCCGTTCTTTCATCAATGCCCTCGTAGCGGCCGCAAATCAGAATTAATTCATCATATTTGTTTAAACGTCGGGCAATTTTTTGATTAAATTTTTTGCCCCGCAGCGAAAATAAAATTATCCTAATTTTTGATTTTCTCCCCCTTTTTGATTTTAAAGATTGAACCGCTTTAAAAATCGGTTCAATTTTTAATACCATCCCCGGTCCCCCGCCGTAGGGTTTATCGTCAATCGTTCGACGCGGCTCACGATTACTCTGAGCCTGCCGAAGGGCAATCGTTCGGCGCGGCTCACGATTGTCCTGAGCCTGCCGAAGGGCAACCCTCTTATGTTTATCTGGAGAAAAATCTCTTAAGTTGTAAATTCGGATTTCAATGGTTTTATTTTTTTGGGCGCGTTTAAGTATGGACTCTTTTAGGTAAGAGTCAAAGATTTTTGGGAAAATGGTTATGATATCAAATCGCATTTTTATAAAATTCAACCCCGCCTTCCCTGTCAGCCAGTTTTAATGAGATGAACTGAAGGAGGTGGCGGGGCCGAATTTTATTATTCAGGAATTTATACTTCTTCTTTAAAAGATGTCCTCGGAGAACGGGTGGCCCCTTCCGGTTCTTCAATTTTGAGATTAACGCGGGCGCTATTTTTTATCCCCACGATTCTCAATAATGACCGGATGGCTTGGGCCGTTGAACCTTGTCGGCCGACAACTTGCCCCATGTCTTGAGGATTGACTTTCAAGGACAGCAAAACTCCCATTTCGTCTACTTTTCGATCAACTTTTACATCATCGGGATGATCGACAATAGACTTAGCCACAAATTCAAGAAATTCTTGGTCAACATTCTTGCTCATATCCTTCTAACTAACAATTCATAAAATTTTTCGACCTTTCTTTTTACTGCTTTTTACTATTTATCAGCTTTTATTTATTAAGATTTACCCTGTTAAATCCCGCTGAGCGGGAACTTCGCTTTTGGCGAAATTATTTAACAGGGTTTAGATTAAATTTAATAAATGAATTATTTTTTGTCAACCGGAATTTCAACTTGGGTTTTTGGTTTTTCTGTTGCGACCTCCCTCGTTTTGGGCTTTTTATGGACGGCTTTTTTGGGACCCTTCAAAATTCCGGCTCTAACAAAAAGATTATAAACGCTGTCGGTGGGTTGAGCGCCGACTTTTAACCAATGATTAGCTTCTTCTTCGCTGATTTTAAAACTGTCTTGGCGAGGATTAAACCATCCTAGATCAGCAGTAAAGCGGCTGTTTATTTTTAACCTCTTTTCAATGACAATAATTCGGAAAGAAGCTTGATGCTTCTTCCCCACTCTTTTGAATTTAATAGCCAACATATTTTTATAGAATACCAAAGAATATTTAAAAAGTCAAAATTTTTAAAATTTATTTTTGAGTCACCGCCTCTTTGAGTTTTAAGGATAAAATTTTTGACCCCCCGTCTTTATCAAGAGTAACGCCGTAGAGAATGCCGGCTACTTCCATGGTCGCCCGGTTGTGGGTTATTAAAATGAACTGCGTTTTTCCGGAAAAATCTTTTATTAAATCGGCGAACCGCCGAGCATTGGTTTCATCAAGGGCAGCATCAATTTCATCTAAAACTAAAAAAGGCGGCGGGCTAACGGCAATAAGGGCAAAAATAGCGGCAATGGAAACTAAACTTTTTTCACCGCCAGACAAGACATCCAAGCCAAAATTTTTGTGTTTTGGCAGACTTAGTTCAATCTCAATGCCCATTGTTGAATCGGCCTCTTCTTTTGCTTCTGTCTTCGTTATTTCTCCGGCCGCTGCTTTCTCGGCCGGATTATTTTCTTCAATGACCCGAAGTTCGGTTTTTTGGCTCCTCATTTTTAATTTTGCCTTACCGCCGCCAAACATCAGCTGAAAATATTGGTTAAATTTCTCATTAATTAAATGGAAGGCTTCTTGAAATTCAACGGTTATTTTTCTTTCCAAATCTTTAATCATTGTTTTCAAATCTTGAGACGCTTTTTCTAAATCACTTATTTGACGTTTTAAAACTTCATAACGCGCCTCGCTTTCATCAGCTTCTTTTATTAAATCCTGGTTGATTTCGCCGATGGCGGCCAGTTCTCCCCGAAGTTTTAAAATGTGTTTTTCCGCCGTGGACCAGTCCATTTCTTTATTTTCTTCGTAAGGCGTTTCCAGGCGAGAAAATTCTTCTTGAGACCTGCCCAAGGTTTCAAACTGATGTTCCAACTCTTTTAATTTTAAATTTAATTTTTCTTTTTCAAAAACCATTTTTTGTCTTTCTCTTTCCAGAGTTTGAAGCTCATTTTTCTTTTCTTCTAGGATTTCTACCAAATTTCTGAACTTTTGACTGAAAGAGCGTTGATGAGAAATTATTTTCTCTTCTTCAATTTTTCGGTCCTTTAACTCTTCTTCAAGGGCTTTTAAGGCGGCGACAGTTTTTTGGTATTTTTGTTCAATAAAATTATCCTGAGATTGGAGGATGGGTTTATTTTCTTTAAATTCAGTAATTTCTTCGCCAATAAATATTTTCTCCAATTTTTCAAGCCATTGTTTTAAAGTATTTTTGATTTTTTCTAAATCTTGCCAGTTTAGTATTTGTTTGAGGTCGCTAATTAAACTTTTGAGCGTTGTTGAAAATTCAAGGGTTGAAAAATTTATCGGGGTCGGATAATTTCTTTTGATTTCAGGCGAAGCTTTGAATTTTTCCATTTCTTTTTGAGCTTCCAGCTTTCCCAGGGTTTTTTCCAAAAAAGACCTTCGGTTTAATAGTTCATTAATTTTAGAACGAATTTCTTCAAAAGATTTTTGGTCACCTTCGGTCTTTTTTACTTCCTCCAATTGAGTTTCCAGATGCTTAATTTCCGCAGTTTTTTTAGAAACTTCGGCGTCTAGTTTTTTTAAAGGAACAGAAATCTCACCGAGCGATTTTTTAATTTGAAATTGGTGGAAGGCAAAAAATTGATTTTCCAAAATTTTTAATTCTTCTTCAATTTCTTGCCTTTTATCCCAGCGCTTCTTTTGTTTTTTTAAGAAACGGAGATGAGGTGTTAATTCTTCTAGGGCCGCTTTAGCTTTGTCTAAATTTATTTGGCTGTTGGTTAATTGATGTTGGGCTTGATTTTTTTTAAGACAAAATTCTTTTAAACCCAAAATTTCTTCAATCATTTCTTTTCTTTCTTGAGGGCCGCTTTTAATGAAGATATCGCTTTCGCCTTGTCCGATAATAGTCAAGCCGCGAGTGCCTAATTTAGCCCTAGCCAAAATCAATAAAATATCTTTTAAGCGGACTTCGGAGTTATTTAGAAAAAATTGGGAAAACCCCGAACGGTCGATTTTTCTGGTTAAGGTTATCTCGCTGCCCCCCTCTTTAAAAAGATTGTTGCGGTTGCTGAAATAAAAAGAGACCCGGGCTAAGCCGGCTGGCGGTTTTTTGGAAGTGCCGGCAAAAATTAAACTTTCAAGTCTATCGCCGCGCAGCTGTTTGGCCTCTCTTTCTCCTAAAATCCAGCGAAAAGCGTCAACAATATTGGATTTACCCGAACCGTTTGGTCCGACAATAGCGATGATGGGATGAGAAAATTCTAATGTTGTTTTTTGGGCAAAGGATTTAAATCCTTGAAGTTCCAAGCGTTTTAGAAAATTAGTTTCCATTTTCATTTATTCCTCCATTCCCTTTAGCGCCTTTTCCGCTGCTTGACATTCGGCTTCTTGTTTTGAAAGACCTTCGCCTTCGGCAATTAATTTTTCATTGTAAAAAACGCCAATCAAAAAAGTTTTTTGATGGTCAGGCCCGAATTCCTTAAGAACTTTATAGGTCGGTGTTACTTTTAATTGTTCCTGAACGATTTCCTGTAGGCGGCTCTTGGGGTCAGAATAAAGATTTTGTTCAATAACTTCTTTGAGATTGCTTAAAACGCTTCGTTTTATAAAATCTTTTGTTTCTTCATAACCTTGGTCTAAATAAATGGCTCCAATTAAAGCTTCAAAAGTATCAGCCAAAATAACTTCTTTGGCCCGGGCCGTATCTTTTGCTTCTCCCTTGGAAAGTAAAATATAATTTTCCAAGGAATTATTTTTAGCTACTTGACTTAACATTTGATAATTTACCAGAGCCGCCCGCAAACTGGTTAGCTGTCCCTCAACGTATTTTGGGAAACGGCTAAACAGATATTCAGTAACAATTAATTCCAAAACGGCATCGCCGAGAAACTCCAAGCGTTCATTGTTGGGCAGCGGCCAATGGGGATTTTCGTTAAGATAAGAACGATGAGTCACGGCTTCTTTTAATAAATTGAGGTTTTTAAATTTTATTTTAATTTTATTTTCTAAATCTTTAAGATTCATAGTCGGAATTAAATTTTATTTTTTTCTTCCATTTCCTTGTAAACATTTCCCAAAACGCCGTTGACAAACCTGGAAGAATTTTCGCCGCCAAAATTTTTAGCCATTTCAATAGCCTCGTTAATGGCTACTTTTGAAGGCACTTCTTCCTTGCTAGCATAAAGTAGTTCGTAAAGGCCAATTCTTAAAATATTGCGGTCAAGAGGAGGGGTTTGGGCCAACGGCCATTCGGGGGCGTTTTTTTCAATTAGTTTGTTAATTTCGTCCCAATGTTCAACGATTCCTTTGATTATTTTCCAAGCAAATTCCGGTTCGTCAATCCCCGGTCCGAATTCTTCCAAATTTCTTTCAATGATTTTGTTTAAATCCGGTTTTTGATTGTAGAAATCCCATTCATAAAGGGATTGAAGGATAATTGTTCGGATTAAATGCCTGGTAGCCATACAAAATTTTTAATTTTTAAATTCCACCAAATTTTATTTTAGAAACATCTTCAATGATTGTCTTTTGGGAATTTTAAAACAAAATTTATTTAGGGACAGCCGCCTTAGTTTTCTTGGTGTAAGTTTTGCATTGAGGACAAATCTTATGGGGCAAAACGGGTCCGCCGCAATTTAAGCAAACAAAAATCAGCGGTCTTTTTAACACTTGTTGAGACCGGCGCCTGCCGACTTTTGATTTACTGTGATGTTTTGTTGGTACGCCACCCATGTTCTGAAAATTAGTAATTTCTAATTGACCCTACGGGTCATCCTGAACGAAGCGAAGGATCTCCCAGAAGTCATTTTTATAAACTTAACGTATTTCTTAATGAAAGTCAAACGATGAACTTCGGACGGGCCATATTTTTTAATGGCTTTCAAGTGTTTTTTGGTTCCGTAACCTTTATTTTTATGAAAGTCATAATGAGGGTATTTTTGATGAAGTTTTATCAAGTAGCGGTCGCGGTGGACTTTTGCTACAATTGAAGCTATTTTTACTGCTTTAATTTTCTCATCAGCTTTGGGGATAGTTTGAATTTTTAAATGGCCCGGAATTGTTTTGGGGCAATATTTTTGCTGTTTTTGATTTCTTGTTTGGCCTTTAAGGTAAAGTCCGCCGTCAAGAAAAACTTTAATTTCGGCGCTTTTTAAACGTTTAGCCACTCGGCGCTGTTTAAAAAGCTTTGTCAAAGCCAAAAAACCGGCTGAATTAGCCGCTCGGGAAATATTGGTTTTGTCAATTATTTTAGAAGAAATTGATTTTAAGGCGTAAAAGATATGAGGATTGTTTTTGAAGTATTTAAACCAAGCTTCCCGTTGTTGAAAATTGAGTTTTTTTGAATCTTTAAGCGGAATTTTGCCTAATTTGCGGGGGAGGGGCAGTTTTTGAGGCAAAAAAACAGCGGCTACCGTGACCGGGCCGACCAAAGACCCCCTTCCTACTTCATCAATGCCAACAAGGTATTTTTTTGCCATCTATTTATGATAATAACAATTTTGATTAAAATTTTCAAGATTGTCTTGTTTGTTTTTTTGGATTAAGATTATTTTGTCAGTCAGCGGCGAGCGAAAACTTTAGAAAGCCCCTGGAAATTCTTTCCGGCCGTTGGCGGCTCAATTTAAGGTATAAGTTTTTAAGCTCATTATGTCTAAATTTATTCATCTCCATGTGCACAGCCATTATTCCTTGCTTGACGGACTGGCAAAAATTGATGGACTTCTAGCTCGGGCTAAAGAATTGAAGATGGAAAGTTTGGCTCTCACTGACCATGGCAATCTTTACGGAGCGATAGAGTTTTATAAAAAGGCAATCAATGCCGGCCTAAAACCAATTTTAGGCCTTGAGGCTTATGTAGCTCCGAATGGTCGTTTCAACAAGAGGCCGAAAATTGACGAAGGACGTTTTCATTTAACTTTACTGGCTAAAAATGAAGCCGGTTGGAAAAATTTAATTCAACTGGTGACCAAATCAAATTTAGAAGGATTTTATTACAAACCAAGAATTGATAAAGAAATTTTAAAAGAACATCATGAGGGTTTAATTTGTCTTTCCGGCTGTTTTTCTGGTGAATTGGCAAAACTTATTTCCAGCGGCCGAAGAGAAGAAGCTGAAGAATTAGCCCGATGGTATTATTCGGTTTTTGAGAAAGATTTTTATTTGGAAATTCAACCCCATACGCCGTATTTGCATTCAGCCTTCGCGGAAATTTCTCAAAAATTAAAAATTCCCTTGGTTGCCACCCAAGATGTTCATTATCTTAACAGCGATGACAAATCAGTCCATGAAATTCTTTTGGCAATTCAAACTAATAGTAAACTTGATGACCAAGACCGGTTGACTTTAAAAAACTATGACCTGTCATTGTTGCCGGCTGAGACAATGGTTGAGCTTTTCAAAAATTATCCGGAAGCAATTAAAAGCACCAACGAGATTGCCGAAAAATGCGAACTTAAACTGGAGTTAGGGAAAAATCATTTGCCCCGTTTCCCTTTGCCTGAAAGTTTTTCTTCAGCTTCGGAATATCTGGAAAAACTTGTTAAAGAAAGACTGCCGGCCCGTTTTCCGGCAGTTAATGAAAATATTCAAGAGCGTTTAGAAGCCGAATTAAACATCATTAAAAAAACCGGTTTTAGTGATTATTTTTTAATTGTTCAAGATTTTATTTGGTGGGCGAAAGAACGGGGAATTGTTGTTGGACCGGGACGCGGCTCAGCTGCCGGCAGTTTAATTTCTTATATTTTGGGCATTACTGATATTGACCCGCTCAAAAATGACCTTCTTTTTGAGCGGTTTCTTAATCCCGGTCGAGTTCAAGTGCCGGATATTGATGTTGACTTTACCGATATTCGCCGCGACGAAGTGATTGCTTATGTTCGGCAAAAATACGGCGAAGATAAAGTGGCTCAAATCATTACTTTCGGGACTATGATGGCCAGAGCGGCAGTGAGAGACGCCGGCCGAGCCTTAGGTTACCCTTATGTTTTTTGCGACCAAATAGCTAAATGGATTCCCTTTGCTTTTTCGGTAAAGAAAGCTTTAGATAACGTGCCGGATTTAAAGAAAATTTATCATAGCAATCCAGATGCTCATAAGCTTATTGAAGCCGCCAAAAAACTGGAAGGAACCGCCAGACACGTTTCAGTTCATGCTTGCGGGGTTGTTATTTCGCCCGAACCTTTGACAAATTTTATCCCCCTGCAGTTTGCTCCCCAAGGAAGCGGTATTATTATCACTCAATTTGAAATGAACAGCTTGATGGATTTAGGTCTTTTGAAGATGGATTTTTTGGGATTGAAAAATTTAACCATCATTGAAAAAACTTTAAAACTAATTAAAGAAACTCAAAGCAAAGAAATTGACATTTCTCAAATTCCTCTTGATGACAAAGAAACGTTTAAAGTTTTGCGGGCCGGCGAAACCGCCGGAATTTTTCAATTGGAATCGTCGGGGATGCGGCGCTATTTAAAAGAACTTAAACCCACAGAATTAGAAGATATTATTGCTATGATTTCTCTTTACCGGCCCGGGCCAATGGAACTTATCCCCTCTTTCATCAATCGCAAACATGGCCGGGAAAAGGTCAAATATCTTCATCCGAAACTTGAACCGATTTTAAAAAATACCTACGGGATTTGTATTTACCAAGAACAGGTTATGAAAATCGCTCAAGAACTAGCTAATTTTACTTTAGCCGAAGCCGATATTTTAAGAAAGGCGATTGGTAAAAAAATAAAAGCTCTTCTTCTCTCGCAAAAAGAAAAATTCATTGAAGGTATAAAGAAAAACAACATAAAAGAAGAGATTGCTAACCAACTTTGGGCCTGGATTGAGCCTTTTGCTCGTTACAGCTTTAACCGCTCTCATGCCGCCTGCTACGCTTTAATCAGCTACCGGACCGCTTATTTAAAGACCCATTTTTCAGTGGAATTTATGACCAGTCTCTTAAACATTAGCGACGGGGATATTGAAAGAATAAATTTTTTTGTTAATGAAGCTAGAAGATTGAACGTCCAAGTCTTGCCGCCGGATATCAATTCCAGCTTAAGAGACTTTACTGTTGATGAAGGCAAAATTCATTTCGGCCTTCTGGCCATAAAAAATATCGGCGTCAATATTGTTAATTTTATTATTGAGGAAAGAAACAAGAATGGTCCTTTTGCCAGTTTGACCGATTTTCTCCAAAGAATTCACCATCGCGATTTAAACAAAAAATCCTTGGAGAGTTTGATTAAGTGTGGGGTTTTTGATTCTTTGAATATTGAAAGGAGGCAAGCCTTGGAAAATATTGAAGAGCTTTTGAAATTTAACCAAGCGGCTAAAAAAAGCGGTTTAAGCAAGCAGCATAATCTTTTCGGCCCCGATTCTTTAGTTTCTTTAAAAATGAAACCGACCCCACCAGTCAATGAAAGCCAAAGACTTTTATGGGAAAAAGAACTTTTGGGGCTTTATCTTTCCGGTCATCCTTTGAAAAATCATTTGCCGGAATTTTCTAAAAATGGCATTAGGTCTATTAAAGAAATTATTTCTCAGCCGCCGGATTTTCATTCTGATAAAAACGGGGGGCGTTTTAAAATTGCCGGCATAATTTCCGGCATTAAAAAAATTATCACCAAGCAAGGCCAGCCAATGTTTTTCGTCAAAGTTGAAGATTTAGAAGCTAATTTAGAAGTTTTAGTTTTTGCCGACATTTTATCCAGAAATCCTTTGATTTGGCAGGAGAACAAAACCGTGGTAGTTTATGGTCGTCTTTCTTGGCGCGACGGCGAACCGAAATTAATTTGCGAACAAGTTATGGAACTTAACTAACTTTACCTTCGCACCATTGCTTCGACCATGTTCCCAGTCGGGTGGATGTCAGGAATATCCTGCGGAAGGTTGGCACCGTGACGAGGTTCCGGCTGAGTTTCTGGGGTCTCAAAGCGAAAATGTGCCGACCATATGCGAAATAGTTTTTCGGAGCCATTATCCAATGGCTCCTTTTTTTACTTGCTGACCAAGCACATTTTTTCTATAATAAATATAATGAAAAACATTGAACATATTCGCCATTCTTTAGCCCATCTTTTAGCCGCGGCGGTTTTAAAAAAATTTCCCAAAGCCAAGCTGGGAATCGGCCCGGTTATTGAAAACGGTTTTTATTACGATTTTTTGCTGCCCCGTTCCTTAAACGAGGAAGATTTAAAAGAATTTGAAAAGACTATTAAAGAATTTATAAAGAAACATCTCCCTTTCCGGGGACAAAAAATTACTTTTAAAGAAGCAAAAAAAGTATTTAAAGGCCAGCCGTTTAAATTGGAGCTCATCAAGGAGTTTACCAAGCCGACGAAGGGCGTTAAAAAAGAACCCCTAACTGTCTATATAACTGGAGATAAAAATCAGCGTAAATCCGTTTTTAATCCGCGTGAATCCGCGTTTTATGATTTATGCCGCGGCGGGCATGTGAAAAATACCAAAGAAATTAATCCCGAAGCTTTTAAACTTACTCGTATCGCCGGCGCTTACTGGCGTGGAGATGAGAAAAATCCTCAACTTCAAAGAATCTACGGCATAGCTTTTGGGGATGAAAAAAAGCTGGAGGATTATCTTAAGCTTCAGGAAGAAATTGAAAGGCGCGACCATCGGAAAATCGGCGCTGACTTGGACCTTTTTTCCTTTCATTCGGTGGCGCCGGGAGCGGTTTTTTGGCACAACAAAGGAATGATTATTTGGCGAGAATTGGAAAAATTTATGAGAGAAAAATTGGACCGTGATGGCTACGAGGAAATTTCCACGCCGGTAATGGTTAAGAAAGAAGTTTTTGAAAAGTCCGGTCACTGGCAGTATTACCGAGAAAATATGTTTTATTTTAATTTGCCGGAAGAAAAAGAAACTTATGTTTTAAAACCAATGAATTGTCCGGAAAGCACTTACATTTACGCTTCCCGAATAAGGTCTTACAAGGATTTGCCTCTCCGGTTTTCGGAAATTACCGACCGCCTTCACCGAAACGAACGTTCCGGAACTTTAGGCGGACTTTTAAGAGTCCGGCAGATGACCCAAGACGACGCCCATATTTACTGCCGGCCCGACCAAATAGAGGAAGAAATTAAAAAATTATTGGATTTAGTGACAGAAGTATACAAAGTTTTTAAATTTCCCCTGACTTTAAATTTGGCTACCCGGCCGGATAAAGCCATGGGTGAAATCAAGCTTTGGCAGCGGGCAGAAGCGGCTTTGAAGTCGGCTTTAAAAAAATCAAAAATAAAATTTCAAATTAAACCTAAGGATGGAACCTTTTATGGTCCCAAAATTGATGTTAATGTCAAAGATGTTCTCGGCCGCGAATGGACAATTGCCACCATTCAACTGGATTTTCAATTAGCCGGAAGATTTAACCTCAGTTTTATTAACCTAAAAGGCAAAAAGGAAAAGCCGATAATTATTCATCGAGCAATTTTAGGAACTTTTGAGCGTTTTATTGGGATTTTACTTGAACACACGGCCGGGAATTTGCCTGTTTGGCTTTCGCCGGTTCAAGTGCGCATTGTTCCGGTTGCCGACCGGCATTATGATTACGCGGAAAAAATAGCAGTCAAGTTTAAAACCGCCGGCTTAAGAGTTGATATTGCTTCTCGGGGCGAAACCTTAGGGAAAAACATCCGCACAGGCGAACTGGAGAAAATTCCCTATCTTTTGGTTGTAGGCGACCGAGAAATTAAAAAAGGCGCAGTGAATGTTCGCGAGCGAGGCCGGAAAGAAACCGTTTCTCTCTCCTTAAAAAATTTCATCGCAAATATCAAAAAAGCAATTGAGAGCAAAAAATAACCGCCAAGAAGTATTGGCGGCTTAAACTCAACTAGTGAAACACCTGAACTGCCGGCATTTCACTGAATTCCTTCATTCTTTCTCTAAGACTAGTATTGCAGTAAGAGGAGAGGAAGGAAGAGCGGTGTTTAATGATTGCAGTAATCATTAAACTTGACGCTGCAATTATTAGCGCCAACAAAAATTTTTTCATAAACACCTCCGGTTATGCTGATATTATCTTAAAAGCTAACAATATTACAGTCAATGGCAGGTCAAAATAAAATCATTGTTATCCTTGGCCCGACCGCTGTCGGTAAAAGTGCCTTTGCCGTGAAACTTGCTCAAAAATTCAACGGCGAGGTAATTTCCGCTGATTCGCGACAGGTTTATAAAGGGCTGGACATCGGCAGCGGCAAGGTGTCGAGAGACAAAGCTAAAAGCTATAAGCTAAAAGCTAAAAGCTATTTGTATAAAGGTATCCCCCATCATCTCCTTGATGTCGCTTCGCCGAAAAGAATATTCACTGTTGCTCAATATCAAAAGCTGGCTCAGAAAGCCATCAATAATATTTTTAAAAAAAATAAAGTGCCAATTATTTGCGGCGGCACGGGTTTTTATATTGATGCTTTAATTTATGGTTGTAAATTCCCCGAAGTGGCACCGCAGCCCAAATTAAGAAAACAATTAGAGCAAAAATCAACCGAAGAGCTTTTTAAATTGTTAAAAAAACTTGATCCAAAAAGAGCAAAAACTATTGAAAAGAAAAATCCAAGAAGATTAATTAGGGCAATTGAAATAGCAACAAAAATTGGACGCATCCCTATTTTGAGTAAAAAGTCCTTTCCCTATCCGGTTTTAATGTTTGGAATTAAAAAAGAAAAAGAAGAATTAAAAAAATTGATTAAAAAAAGATTTTTTAAGTGGCTAAAGCAAGGTTTTTTAAAAGAAGTTCTAAAATTAAAAAAAAGCGGTTTATCCTGGCAGAGAATTGAAGATTTTGGTATTCATTATAAAACAGCTGCTCAATATTTAAAAAAAGAAATTTCTGATAAAGAATTCATTGAAAAATCGTTAATTGGACTTCAAAATTATTCTAAACGCCAGATGACTTGGTTTAAAAAAGATAAAAATATTCATTGGCTTAAAAACCCAGCTCAAGCTTACTCTTTAGTTAAATCTTTTTTACAAAAAGGTCATCTGCGAAGACGGATAAAAACCACTCAAATCTGATTTTTTTAATCCAATCAAGGCCTTTGGGCTAATTAGTTAAGAAAGCTCCTTTTTAAATAATGTTTTTAATTTATCGGGCTTACCTTGACCTCTTGTTTTTTCCATTGCCTGGCCGATTAAAAATTGAAGAGCATTCTCTTTTCCTTTTTTATAGTCCTCAACAGCTTTTTTATTTTCTTGGATAATGCGTTTAATAACAGCTAATAATTGGTCGTCGTCGTTTATCAAGCCGATTTTTTGTTCTTTGATGAGCGTTTCTGGGTCTTCACCGGTTTCAGCCATTTTTGCCAAGAGGTCTTTAATCAGACGGCTGGAAAGATTTCCTTTTTCCGCCAAATAAACAAGATGGGCAAAGTGCTCCGGTTTTATTTTTAAAGATTCCAGACTAATGTTTTTTTCTTTCATTAGTCCTCTCAAGTCAGAAGTAAAGTAGTTAAGGAGCAGCTGATAATTGGTTTGAGGATTAAAAGCTTTTAATTCCGAGGTCGCTTCTTCAAAATAATCAGCGAGCATTTTGTCTTCAACAAGAATTTCAACGCTTTTTTTGTCAAAACCGTAATTTTTGTTGAAACGTCGGCGTTTGGCTTCGGGCAGTTCTGGCAATTCCTGCTTCATTTTTTTTAAATTAAAAATTGCCGGGATATTTAGCGGCGGCAAGTCGGGTTCCGGGAAATAACGGTAATCCTGAGCTTCTTCTTTAGAACGCTGACTGACTGTTTTTTTCTTATTATCGTCCCAGCCGCGAGTTTCCTGTTTAACCATTTCCCCTTTTTCTAAAATCTCGGATTGCCTTTTTATTTCATAATCTATGGATTCCTCAACTACTTTAAAAGAATTAAGATTTTTTATTTCAACTTTCGTACCCCAAAACGCGGATTCACGCAGATGATTACGCTGATTTTCGCGAATATTATCCGCATTTATCTGCGTATCTAATCTGCGTTGATCTGCGATTTCGCGAAGCGAAATGTTGACTTCTACGCGCATTTCGCCTTTTTCCATGTCGGCATCGGAAATTTTAAGATACCGGCAAATCTGCTGAAATTCCTTGGCAAATTCCACGGCTTCTTCGCTGTTTTTTATGTCCGGTTCGGTAACTAGTTCCATCAGCGGTACGCCGGCCCGATTAAAATCAACCAGAGAAAATTGGCCATCATCTGCATGGAGAAGCCGACCGGTGTCTTCTTCCAAATGGATTCGTCTAATTCTAATTCCCTTTAATTTTCCGCCCCGAACTAAAGGCTCTTCATATTGAGAAATTTGATAACCTTTTGGCAAATCAGGATAGAAATAACTTTTTCTATCAAATTTGGAAATTTTTGAAATTATTGAATTTAAAGCCAAACCTAATTTTAAAACCGCTTCCACGGCTTCTTGGTTAATAGTTGGAAGCGTTCCTGGGTGTCCAAGACAAATCGGACAAATATTAATATTAGGATGTTTTTCATCAGGGTCGTTTAAACAACCGCAGAACATTTTAGTTTTAGTTTTTAATTCCGCGTGTATTTCCAGACCAATGGTAGGCTGATACATAAATTTATAAATTTAATTTTTTGATGATTTTTTGATGAACCTCTTGAATATTTTTTTCGCCATCTATCATTTGGATATTTGAAAATTGCCGGCTTAAAATTTCATAAGTCTTTAAAACTTTTTCTAATTTTTGTTGTTTTTCAAAAAATTGTCTTTTCCCGCGATTTTTATCAATTTTTTCCAAATAAATTTCCGGTCTGACTCTTAAAAGAAAAACAATGTCCGGCCTTAAAAAGAGTTCGTTAATTTTAATAAGCCATTCAATTCTTCGATTAAACTCAGGATTAACCCTGAGCGGAGTCGAAGGGTCAATATTTAAGTCTAAAGAACCATAGGCAATTGTTGAATAAAAATATCGGTCAGAAATTATCCATCCCCTTTTTTTTAAAGCCGGCTTGATAACCGTATTTAAATGTTCATTTCGGTCAGCGCAAAAAAGAAGCTGAAGGGTAAGCGGCTGAACAGAAATTTCTTTTTTCAAAATCCGTCTAATAAGATTGCCCAGCGGCGGTTTGTTTATCGGTTCTTTGGTTAAAACCACGGCGAGTTTCTTTTCTTCTTCTAAATATTTTTTTAGTAATTTGGCTTGGGTACTTTGACCAGAACCGTCAGGGCCTTCGAAGATAATAAACATAACTATTATTTTAGCAAAAAAGGGCAGTTTTTACATCCCCTCCTGTTTTAAAAAATAAAACCGGTTTTCATAAATTTTCTTTTTTGGACTACTGATGTTTTCATGGTCCTGCCAGTCATAAAAGCAAAAGCTAGGATTAGAATGCCTTAGAGGGGTATAAAGTTTTAGGAGGTTGAATTTTACAAGATTCAAGAAAGGGTTCCGCCAATAGAATTTGTACTTTCGCAAATCTATTAAAAAAATCTATTGTAAAATCTCTTGAAAAATCGGTTCCAAAACTTCCATAAAAATTAATTTTAGTCAACAAACTCACGATCGTGAGTTTGTTGACTAAAGGGGATTTCAGGAAATTGTTATTTTTCTTCAATTTCAATTCCCATATTTTTGGCGGTGCCGGCAATAATTTTTTCCGCCTTTTCCAAATCATCGGTGTTTAAATCCGGCAATTTCCTTTCGGCAATTTTTCTTAAATCTTGTTTAGTGATTTTCCCCACTTTGTTTTTATGAGGCAAGCCGGAGCCTTTTTCAAGGCCGGCGGCCTTTTTTAATAAGGCCGAAGCCGGCGGAGTCTTTAATTTAAAAGAAAAACTTCGGTCTTCATAAATGGTAATTTCAGCCGGAATAATATCGCCGGCCATATTTTTGGTGGCTTCGTTAAATTGCTGGCAAAATTGCTGGATATTGGCGCCGTGTTGACCTAAGGATGAACCGATTGGCGGCGCGGGGTTGGCTTGACCAGCTGGAATTTGTAATTTTATGATGGTTTTAATGGGTTTCGCCATATTATTTATTCATTTGTAGATTCGGATGCATTTGCCCGCCCGCCTGGACTTCGTCCATGTGAAGTCGGGCAGGTAGTTTTGGATCGCGTTTAGATTTTTTGCACTTGAAGGGAATCAAGTTCAACTGAAGTATCGCGGCCAAAAATAGGCACCAGGATTTTAATTTTACCGCGTTCTTCGTCAATTTCAATAATTTTACCTTCCTTGTCCTTAAAAGGGCCGTCAATAATTTTAACCGTCTCGTTGACTTTAAGGTCAATTTTAAAACTAGATTCCTTCTTTTCCATTCTGGAAAAGAGTGACTTTATTTCTTCTTCCGATAAAGGAGTGGGTGTTTTGCTTTCGGCTCCGATGAAACCGGTAACTCGAGGAGTATTTCTGGCGACATACCAGGATTCGTTGTCTAAAATCATTTCCACTAAAACGTAGCCGGGATAAATTTTTTCTTCAATAACCTGGCGTTTACCGTTTTTAATTTTGATTTTAGTTTCTTTTGGGACAATAACATTGAAAATTTTACCCTCCATTCCCAAAGATTCAACTCTTTGTTTTAAATAGCGGCAAACAGCGTCTTCGTAACCGACATAAGTATGGATAGCATACCAATTTCGCGGTTTTTCGTCTTTCTTTTCTTCTAGTTTTGTTGTCATATTTTAAATTTATTATGAAATGATGTTTGATAAAATTCGGGCAAAGATAAAATCAAGTAATCCTAAAAAAGCGGCGACAATCAAAGAAAGACCGATTACGAAAAGAGTGTATTTGACCGTTTCTTTTTTGGTTGGCCAGTTAACCCTTTTGAGTTCTTGTCGGGATTCTTGCAAAAATATTTTTAATTTTTGAATCATAGCTTTATATTTTTAAACTCAAATATAAATCAAAAAATTCTAGATGTCAAGATTTTTAACCGCGGCGGCATGAGTTTGGATGAAATTTTTCCTCGGTTCCACAACCTCGCCCATTAAAATATCAAAAAGTTGGCTCGCCTTAGCCGCGTCTTTAATTGTTACTTTTTTTAGAATTCTTTGTTCCGGATTCATAGTTGTCTCCCAAAGTTGGTTAGGGTTCATTTCTCCCAATCCTTTGTAGCGTTGAATGCCAGCGCCTGAACCGAACAGCTTTAAGGTTTTTTCTAAATCTTGTTCTTTGTAAACATACTGAACATCTTTTCCTTTTTGGACGCGATAAAGCGGCGGTTGGGCAATGTAAAGATACCCCCCTTCAATAATTGGGAGAAAATAGCGATAAAAAAGAGTCAAGAGCAAGGTTCTAATATGGGCTCCATCAACATCAGCATCGGTCATAATAATTATTTTGTGATAACGGAGTTTTTCAATATCAAAATTTTCAGAAATGGCTGTTCCCAAAGCCACGATTAAGGAACGGATTTCATTATTAGCCAGCATTTTTTCCACTTTGGTTTTTTCTACATTTAAGATTTTTCCCCGCAAGGGCAAAATAGCTTGGGAACGTCTATCGCGGCCCTGCTTGGCGCTACCGCCGGCGCTATCGCCTTCCACAATAAAAAGCTCGGTTTCTTCAGCATTCCTAGAGCTGCAATCAGCCAGTTTTCCGGGAAGGGTTAAACCTTCCAAGGCTCCTTTTCTCAAAACATTTTCTTTGGCGGCCCGGGCCGCTTTCCTGGCTTTAAGGGCCAAAAGGTTTTTTCCAATGATTTTTTTGGCATCGGCTGGATAACGCTCCAAAAATTCTTTGAGGGCTTCGCTAATAACGGCTTCTACCGCGGTTCTTGCCTCGGGATTGCCCAAACGGGCCTTGGTCTGACCTTCAAATTGAGGCTCTTTGAGTTTAATGGAAATAGCCGCCACTAAATCTTCTTTGACATCATCGCCAGTTAAATTATCTTCATTTTCTTTAATATAACCTTCACGCCGAGCATAATCATTAAGGGTTCTGGTTAAAGCCGAACGAAAACCGGTTAAATGCATCCCACCGTCAGGGGTATAAATGTTGTTGGCAAAACTCATTTCTTCGGTTTCACTTTCTTCCAGGTAAACAAAAGCAGTTTCCACAAAAATGTCTTCAATTTGACGAGCCACGCTGAATAAGTGTTCCTGAATAGCTTTCTTTTGTTTAATTAAATATTTGACAAAGGAAGTTAAACCGCCATCAAAATAAAAGCCATAATGGATTGCCGGCCCTGTCCTTTCATCGGCAATATCAATTTTTACGCTCGGTGTTAAATAAGCTTGCTGACGGAGGTGGCTTAAAATTTTTTTGGAATCAAATTCAATTTTGGGAAAAATTTCGGGGTCAGGCTCAAAAATAACTTTAGTTCCGGAAGATTTACAAGTGCCTATTTTTTTCACCGCTTGAATGGACTCGCCTTTTTTATATTCTTGGGCATAAAGGTTTCCATGGCGGCAAACTTCAACTCGAAACCATTTAGAAAGAGCATTCACAACTGAAACGCCCACGCCGTGCAAGCCGCCGGCAACTTTATAGGACTGACCGCCGAATTTTCCGCCCGCGTGCAGAGTACACATTACTGTTTCCAAAGCCGATTTTTTTGTCTGATGATGTATTTCAACCGGGATACCTCGGCCATCATCAGTTACTGCCACCTGGTTATTTTTTAATAATTCAACCTTGATGTTTT